>NZ_DGRF01000002.1:0-41916 GCF_002390995.1 Clostridium sp. UBA4395 | reverse complement strand
AAGGTACTTTTTCAGTACCCTCTGTGTAAACTCTGTTTTTTTATTTAAATGTTTAAGCAAGGCCTAGAATTCGAACTAGAGTTGTTATCGTAAAACAAATTACAATACCTGTTATGGTAGGAATTGCAAAGGAAATGGCGGTCCATTTAAAGCTTTGAGTTTCCTTTTTTATAGTTAAACAAGTTGTACTACATGGCCAGTGCATTAAAGAAAATAACATTACATTTAATGCTGTGAGCCATGTCCAACCATTTGAAATCAGAAGTTGTCTTAGTTGAATTAAACTATCAAATTCCAATAAACTTCCAGTGGCTGTATAACTCATAATAATTATAGGAATTACAATTTCATTAGCAGGAAAACCAAGTATAAATGCCATTAATATATAACCATCTAAGCCTATTAAATTGGCGAAGGGATTTAAAAAATTAGCACAATGAGCCAGTAGACTAAAGTTTCCAATTGTAATATTAGCCATTATCCAAAGAACTAATCCAGCAGGTGCTGCTACAACAACTGCTCTACCTAAAACGAATAGAGTTCTATCCAATATAGAGCGGATTATTATTTTTCCCACTTGTGGTTTTCTGTAAGGGGGAAGTTCTAGAGTAAAGGATGATGGTACTCCTTTAAGTATAGTTTTAGATAGAATTTTGGAAATCATTAAGGTCATAAATACTCCTAATAGGATTACACATGTTAGAATTAATGAAGATATAATAGATTGTGATGGCCCAACAAAAGTGTCAGCAAAGAACATGGTGATTATAGCAATTAAAGTTGGAAAACGTCCATTACAAGGAACAAAATTATTTGTAATAATTGCAATTAGTCTTTCTCGAGGGGAGTCTATAATTCTACATCCAATTATTCCTGCTGCATTACAGCCAAATCCCATGCACATAGTAAGAGCTTGTTTTCCGCATGCACAGCTTTTTTTAAAGAAGTTATCTAAATTAAAAGCTATTCTAGGTAAATATCCTAAATCTTCAAGAAGTGTGAATAATGGAAAAAAAATAGCCATTGGAGGAAGCATTACAGCAATAACCCAGGCCAAGGTTCTATAAATTCCTTTTATTAGAACACCTTCCAGCCACCAGGGTGCACCTAAACCTAGTAAAAATACACTAAGTTTATCTTCAATCCAGAAAAGTGCAGTAGATAAAAGGGATGAAGGGTAATTAGCACCTGTAATTGTTATCCAAAAAACAACACATAAAAGTAAAATCATTATAGGTATTCCATATATTTTAGATGTAAGAATTCTATCAATTTTTCTATCAGTAATATTATATTTATAATTCTCTTTTGTAACCACTTTCATGCTGATTTTTTCGGCTTTACTTACTAAAGTAGTTACTAATATATCCCTAAAATGTTCTCCCGTTATGTTATAAGTAGTTAAAAGATTAGTTGCTTCTATTAACTTTTTTTTAATTATTTCATTATTTAACATGTTAATATTTAAATATTTATTCAAGGATTGAATTAGACTAGGGTCATTTTCTAATAATTTCAAAGAAATCCATCTAGGGTTAATTTTAGAATCTATATTTTTTAGAGCTATTTTTACTTCTGGTTCTATTAGTGAGATAGAATCTTCTAAAACTTTATCATACTTAATTTTAATAGGATTTATAGGCACTTCATTATTTGTAAGATTATATACTATATCAATTAATTCTTTAAGACCATATCCTGTGGTAGCGCTAGTACCTACAGTAGGAACACCGAGAAGTAAGGAGAGTTTTGCTAAGTCTACATTAATTCCTTTTCTTTTAGCTTCATCTAGTAGGTTTACACATATTACTACATTGTTAGTTATTTCTATAGTTTGAAGTGCTAAGTTTAAGTTTCTTTCTAGACAAGTAGCATCAAGGATAACTATAGTGGCATCAGGATTACCAAAACAGATAAAGTCTCTAGCAACCTCTTCTTCTACAGAATTAGACATAAGGGAGTAGGTTCCAGGTATATCAACTAGTATAAAGGATTTATCCTTGTGAGTATATCTTCCTTGTGCATTGGATACTGTCTTTCCAGGCCAATTTCCAGTGTGTTGGTTAAGTCCAGTTAAGCTATTAAAAATTGTGCTCTTGCCTACATTGGGATTACCAGCTAGAGCAATTATTTTATCTGATGGGGAAGCACGATCTATATTAAGTTCTTTTTCTAGAGCACTAACTCCGGTAGATTGATTAGTTAATCCCATTTAAAAACCTCCTTGTATAATAAAGTATTGTATTATTTAATCTTATATAATTAAGAAAAGTTTAGGGTAAGATAGATTGTTTTACGTAAATGTCTAGTAATAGGCTTCAGATGAAGTTACTATTCTATCTGAAGCCTATAATGTTTTGCAAATAAGAATAAAACTGATATATTTTTATTCTTATAATGAAATGCTTTAGTAGGCTTACCACGTTAAAGTGCTTCAACTAATATGTTAGAAGCATCTTCCTTACGAATTGCAATTACTGCTCCACGAATCAAATAAGCTACAGGATCACCAGAAGGACTTTGATTAAGAACTTCTATTTCTGTATTGGATATAAGTCCAAGATCAAGCATTCTGCGTCTTATAGATCCACTAGAGGTAAGGGTTTTTACTTTGCATTTTTTACCCATAGATAAATCTGTTAAGGGTAATATTTTAGATGACTCTATATAAACATTTGAATTTTTATTCATACTGTTAATCTCCTTTTAAACTTTTTGTATTTATAATTAATTAAGTAAGTTATAGTACTTCTAATTATTTTTAATTAATCATATATTTAACTAGTTAGAGTAGGGAAAAAATCTTTCCCTACTCTAACATATGATTATTTATATATTCATGATACTATTTTAAAACTACTATTAAAAAATAAAGTAGAAATATTTAACAGTTTTTAATTATTTATATTTTAATGTTTATAATCTAAATAAATATGTAATAGAAATGGAAGGTTGAAAATTTGTTAAGGAACAAAATATAATTTATAGAATATGGAGGATAAAGTAAGTGGATAAAAAATTTTATACAGTTAGAGCATATGAGCAGAAGCTATTTGATGATAGATTAATCACTGCATCCATGGAGGATTATGTAGAAATGCTCTATAGATGCACTATGGAGGGGGAGGATTATATAAGACTTAACAAGCTGTCTGCACTGTTAAATGTTAGAGATTCTTCAGCCTCCAAGATGATGCAGAAGCTTGGCAAGCTAGGTTTGATTGATTATGAAAAGTATGGAATTATAAGACTTACTGCTCTTGGTATAAAGGTAGGTAAATATCTTTTATGCAGACATAATACAATAGAAAAGTTTTTGAAATTTTTAGGCTCTGATAGTGATATACTCATAGAAACAGAGTTAATTGAGCATGTGGTAGGTAGTGATACTGTAGAGAATTTAAATATATTTAATTGCTTTATAGAAGATAATAAAAATATTTTAGATGAGTATAGAGCATTTAGAGAAAAGTACTACAAAAATAAAGATATTGAGAAATCATAAAAAAGCTATCTAAACACTATAGCTTTAAGGTAGCTTTGTAAAGTTTATCTAATTTTATATTTTAAGATTTAGGAAGTTTAATTATTACCTTGAATAAGTCCCCGTCACATTTCACTTTAAGAGTGCCTTTATGGAGTTCTACTATAGTTTTAGAAATAGCAAGACCTAAACCAGAACCATCTATTGTAGAATTTCTAGATTTATCGCCTCTAACAAATCGTTCAAGAATATCATTTTCATTAAAATCTAAATCATATTTTGATATATTTTTTACTATTATCTCACATTCTTTTTCACATTCAATAACTTCAAGATAAATTCTAGAGTTTTCAAGTGAATATTTTATAGCATTGCATATTAAGTTATCCATAACTCTTGAAATTCTAGCACCATCTAGGTGTAGGTGACAATCTTTATTTCCAATTACTTTAAAGGTAAGACTCTTATTTTCACCTAAAAAGCTTAGTTCTCCTAGACTCTGATGAATTAATTCTACAATATCTACATCACTTTTATTTAAAATAATTTGTCCAGAGTTCATTTTTGACATTTCAAATAAGTCTTCAACAAGCTTTTTAAGTTTAGTTGATTTATTGTCTAGAATGGTAACATAATCCTTTATTTCGCCTTTATCAAGGGATTCATCTTTAAGTATATCTACATAATTTACTATGGAAGTTAATGGGGTTTTTAAATCGTGGGATACATTAGTTATAAGTTCAGTTTTTAATTTCTCACTTCGAATTCCTTCTTCAACTTTCTTGTTATAGCTTACCTTTAAATTGTTTATTTCCATTGCTAAGTTGGATAAATTACCAAGATTTTTAGCATCTATATCTACATCCATATCTCCATCTTCAATTTTTTTAAGATATTTGATTAAATTATTCTTATTATTTATGCTCTCTAAATATCTAACACATGTACTTATTATAATTATAAAAAAGGTTGATTTTATAAGGAAACTATTAAGATTCCTGTTGAAGTAAAAAAAGTAATCATTAGAATTAAACACATAGGATAGTGGAAAATACATTACCCAAAATATAAAAAGTCCTAATAGTGTAGTATCGAAAAATAAGTTTCTAAATACATCCTTAATACTTACAAAAAAAATGTTAATAGATTTTATTAACCTAATAATAAGTAAATTGTTAAAGTTACGTATATATTTTTTTACTCCAAAAATTTTAATACAGAAAAATTGCTTAATTAATAAAATCAAAAATATAATTAATAGAGGAATAGAAAAATAAAATCTAAGTCTTATGAAGTTTGCTATACTACTATATTTAGCACCACGAATAAAGTAAAGTTCCTCTAATTCAGCATTAGGAGAGGTATATGCACCATTGTAGTAACCTCTTGGAGCTGAATAATGGGATAAATTATTAGAACTATAAACTACCACATCATCTTCTTTAGATAATTTTATTAATGCATCTTTAGGTGGAAGTTCATTGAAGGGATAATCTGAAAACCAATTTCTATTAGAAAACCACCTATTATTAGTTTTATCAATCAGTAAAACTCCAATATCACCAGTAAGAGAAGTTTCTAAGGAGTTTTGTATAACTTTTGCATCTTCATCAGTTTTACAATAGAGAATTTTTGAAAATCCTTCTGTAACACTTAGTAAATTTTCTCTGAAACTGATGACATCATTTTGTAACATTTCATTCTTAAAAGTTTTTTCGTTAATAATAGCAGTTCCATAAAAACTATATCTATTGGTATAATTATCATAATCAGATAGAGTTATTTGAAGAAATTTTGGAAGAACAGTTATACCTATAATAAAAACTATCAGTATTTCAATTAAATTTATATTTTCGTTAGAGGCATTAATCCATTTTTTAATTAATTTTTTAATAGTAGAAGTCAAGGTTTAACCCTCCTTTAACTAGGATTTTCAATTTTATATCCAACTCCCCAGACAACTTTTATGTATTCTGGATCTTTAGAATTAATTTCAATTTTTTCACGCATTCTTCTAATGTGAACAGTTACTGTATTCTCACTATGGTAAAATGGAGCTTTCCATACATTTTCATATATTTCTTTTATAGAAAAAACTTTACCGGTATTAGAAGCTAGTAATAGTAATATTCCATATTCTGTAGCTGTCAGTTTTACAGGCTCATCCCTTAGGGTTACAGATTTTAGGGTTGTATCAATAATTAAGTCTTTAATTATAATTTTATCTTTTAAATTTACATTTTCTATATCAAGGGGTTTTTCATATCTTCTTAGTTGAGATTTAACCCTAGCTATAAGTTCAAGATGATTAAAAGGTTTAGTTATGTAATCATCAGCACCACTATTTAATCCAATAATCTTATCAAGGTTCTCAGACTTAGCAGATAGAATTATTATAGGTATATTTCTATTTTCTCTAATTTTTAAACATGTTTTTATACCATCAAGTTTTGGCATCATTACATCTAATAATATTAAATGAATCTTTTCTTCTTCTAAAATTTGAAGAGCTTCAATTCCGTCGTAAGCCTTTAACACGTTTAAGCCTTCACGCTTTAAATATATTTCTATAGCATTACATATTTCAACTTCATCATCTACTACTAAAATATTGAAATTTGACATACTATTGAGCACCACCTTTTATTTTTAAACATTTTTTATGATTTACAATTAATATTTTACAACATAAATACACAAAAAGTATTAAAACTTTATTACTAATTATAATAACTATAATTTTAACTAAAAAAAGAATAACTCATAGATAATTTTAACTTAATAAATTATCTATAAGTTACATTGAAGTTGATAATAAAAACATATATATGAGATTAAATTTATATAGTAATATTTAATAATTATATAGCCCAATTACCATTTACAAATATAGGGGCTTTTGAACCATCAAAGCTAATTCCAGTAATATTTAAATCAGAAGTTCCTATCATGAAGTCAACATGAGTCAAAGAGTCATTGCCGCCTAGTGCTAACACTTCTTCAGTAGTTTTGTTTGATCCATCTTTCACACATAAGTTATATGCTTTACCTAAGGCTAAGTGACATGAAGCATTTTCGTCATATAGAGTGTTAAAGAAAACTATATTGGAATTTGAAATAGGAGAGTTAAATGGAACTAAAGCAACTTCTCCAAGGAAATGAGATCCTTCATCAGTTTCAATTAATGACTTTAAGGACTCATAGCCTTCTTTAGCTTCAAAATCAACAACTCGACCATCTTTAAAGGTAAGAGAGAAGTTATTAATTAGGTTGCCACCATAGTTTAGAGGTTTTGAGCTAAAGACCTTACCATTAACTCCTGTTTTCTTTGGCATTGAAAAGATTTCTTCTGTAGGCATATTTGCAATAAATTCTATTCCCTCTGGAGTGTATTCTGCACCACCTATCCATAGGTGATTATCCACAAGCTCTAAATTTAAGTCTGTACCTAGAGAGTTGGTGTAGTGAAGATATTTAAAATTTTTCTCATTAAGGTAGTTTATTTTTTTAATTAAATTTTTCTTGTGATCCTCCCAAGCTTTAACTGGATTTTCTTGATCCACACGTACTATATTAAATATGTTTCCCCATAGTTTATTTATTGCTTCATCCTCAGAAAGGTTAGGGAATACTTTAGTTGCCCAACCTTTAGTTGGTAGAGCTATTATAGACCAAGAATTTTTATTACTCATAAGTCTTTCGCTAAATTCTCTTGTAGCTATGCTAGAGGATTTTTGTGAAGCTACAATTTTTTTAGGATCTACATCTTTTAGTAGTTCAGGATTTGATGCACTTATACTTAAAAAGCAAGCTCCATCTTTAGCATAGGTGAGCATGGATTCTTTCATCCAATCTGGATATGATTCAAAAACATCTATAGGGGAGTTGAGATATTTGAGTTTAGCACATTCTTCATCACTCCAATGAACAACAACTTCTTTTGCGCCAATTTTATAGGCCTCATCAACAATCATTCTCGTGAAATTAACGCATTCTACAGGTGATTTTATAACAAGGATTTGATTAGGTTGTACGTTTACACCAATTGATACACTAAGTTTTGCATATTTTTTTAATAACTCATCATTTATTTTCATATACTCAGATCATCTCCTTAATAATTGCATAATAATTTTAAATTATTCTAATAAAGTAAATTATTCTAATAAAGTAAATTATTAATCATTTTTATTATATATGTAAAACTATTAAATTTCTATACAGAATTATTTTATAGTATAGGTTTTTATGTTATCCAAAAAGGGAAAATATATTATAAATATAATTTCGAAATATTTACATTTATTTTTCATAATTATTATAATTCAACAAAAATGAGCATAAAAATAAGTATAACATATTTTAGGAGGATATATGGATAAATTAACTTATTTAAATTATCTTGCAAAAGTATTTTCTAATAATTTTCATTTAGAAATAAATAAGAGCCTAATGAATAAAAGGATAGATATTTATGGAATTTGGAATATGAAATTTGGAAGAAGCTTTATTTCTGAAAATAAAATAATTGATGAATATGAGTGTAATGAACATTGTTTGGTAGTCAGTGAAGATAGAGTTGATGAGAAATTTTTAGATGATTTTATAAATTATCTTAAGAAATGCACGGTAAGTATAGTTAATCCACACAAGAATCATAAAACTACCTACATAACTGGAATACTTGTGACTAAAAACATAAATGATGAAGATATTATGAGAAAAATTAAAAGATTTAATTATACTAAGAATTATAGAATGAGTTTTTATGGATGGAGTATTTTAAGGCTTATTGTAGTAGATTTGAATAATGGTGAAATATATCATAATAAAATATCTAAAGATATAATTGACAGTTTATCATTTGATAAGGTTAATAGAATTTAATCTATAATCGGCATTTTCTTTGTTAAATATAAATTAGTTAAAAATAAGGTTTATAATTTTATGACCTTGTTTTAAATATAAAGGGGGTTTTGGTATGAATTCATTAGCTTTATTATTAATTTGCATAGCTATATTCATTGTAGCCTATGTGACTTATGGAGCCTTTCTTGCTAAAAAATTTGGGATTGATCTCAAAAGAAAAACTCCAGCACATACACTAAGGGATGATGTAGACTATTGTCCAACAAAGTCAAAGATATTACTTGGACACCATTTTTCATCTATAGCTGGAGCAGGTCCAATCACAGGACCTATCCAAGCAGCTATATTTGGATGGTTACCTGTATTATTGTGGATAATCATAGGAAGTATCTTTATAGGTGGAGTTCATGATTTTGGATCATTAGTTGCATCTGTCAGGCATGATGGGAAAACAATAGGTGAAGTTATTAAAGTAAACATTGGAGAGAAAGGAAAGAAATTATTTAATATATTTGGATGGGTCACAATTGTATTAGTAGTAGCAGCTTTTACAGATATTTGTGCATCTACCTTTGCTTATGATCCTACTATTCCAGAAAATTTGATGGGGGCTCAAGCTGGAACAGCATCTATGCTATTTATTGTACTAGCAGTGGTTTTTGGATTTAGTGTGTTTAAAAAAGGTGCTAAGTTATCAGTTGCTTCAATAATAGGAATAGTGTTGTTACTATTTTGTATTTATATAGGATATATGTTCCCAATTATTAAGTTGTCAAAGCTTGGATGGCAAATATTATTACTAATATATATTTTCTTAGCATCTACATTACCTGTTTGGTTATTATTACAACCAAGAGATTATTTATGCTCATTCCTACTATACGGAATCATTATAGGTGCTCTGCTTGGAATAGTAATAAAAAGACCTGCTATGGAATTAGCTGCTTTTAATGGTTTTAATATGGGTGGAAAAACTCTATTCCCATTCTTGTTTGTAACTGTTGCTTGTGGTGCTATTTCAGGTTTCCATTCTCTTGTGAGCTCAAGTACCACATCTAAACAGATTGATAAAGAAGAGCCGGATGCTAAACTTATAGGATATGGTTCTATGTTAATTGAAGGTATAGTAGCTGTTATAGCTCTCATAGCTGTAGGCTATGTAACCAAAGCAGAAGGTACACCTGCTGTTATATTTGCAAATGGTGTTGCTAATTTTATGAGTGGATTCGGAATACCTCAACAAGTAGGTATAGTGTTTGTTACTTTGTGCTTTTCAGCTTTTGCTCTTACAAGCTTAGATACAGCTACTAGGATTGGAAGATATATTTTACAAGAGTTATGTGAGGGAAAGGGTGGTAAAAAGAATATTATAAGCAAAAACATGTATGTATCAACTGGAATAACTGTTTTAGCTTCCTTTGGTTTAATCCTTTATGGATATAATAAGATATGGCCAATATTCGGATCCGCTAATCAACTTTTAGCAGCTCTTGCACTTTTAGCAATAACAGCATGGCTTACTAAGAGTGGAAAGAAAGCTTTAGTTACAATTATACCCATGGTATTAATGTTTATTGTAACATTATCTGCTTTAGGTCTATTAATTAAAGATTATATTTTCTCGTCAACTCCCAATTATATATTAGGTATAATTGCACTAATACTATTTATTCTTGCTATAGTCTTAATAATAGAAGCGTATAACACATTAGTACGAAATAAAAATTCAAAGAAAAATGTTAATAAGACTATATTAAAGTAGTTAGCATATTTTATAGAAAATAAAAAGTAATATCTACAGTAAAAGAGCCTATTTATGAATTAATTAATAGACTCTTTTATTATGATATAATAGAATATTTATTATGTAACGATATACATATATAATAAAATTTTGTTGTGAAATTACGTAAGAGTTGCATAAGAGTATTTCATCTGGAGAATATTTATGTTATAAATAAATATGAATAATGAATTTAATAGGATATATATAACGACAAATTACTAACACAATTCATTAATGGAATGAATAAGTTTACAATGGATTTATCCGATGACTACCAGCTCTAATACTCCCACTTTTTAGAGTGGAGTTAAGAGCTGGTACGCCCCTGGATAACGATTTCTAAGCTTCGGAGAAGCAAAGAACTCTGTTAATCTGATGACTACCAGCTCTAATACTCCTTCTTTTTTAGAGTGGAGTTAAGAGCTGGTATGTCCCTGGATAACGATTTCCCCTAAAGGACAACGAATTCTAAGTATCAAATAAATTGACACTAAGAATTCTGTTAGTAACCTTCGGAGAAGCTAAGAACTCAGTTTATTTAAGGTGTAAAAGTTTTCCAAATATAAGGAGGTGAACTTTAGTAAGTACAGTACTTATTAGTACAAACTTCTAAAGTTATTTATGTTTAAGGAACATATAGATGAAAATAAAGAGCAGATTATAAAAGATTTAATAGAATTAGTAAAAATAAGAAGTGTAGCTTCTCATAAAAAGCCTAATATGCCTTTCGGGGAAGAAGTTCACAAGAGTCTTAGGTTTGTGTTAGACAAAGCTAAAGATATGGGATTTAAAAGTCAAAGCTTTTGCGGATACTGTGGTCAAGTAGATGCTGGATGTGGTGATTATACAATTGGTGTTTTATGTCATGTAGATGTGAACGAAGAAGGAGCAGGGTGGACAAAACCCCCATTTTCAGGAGAAATTTATGATGGTAAGATATATGGACGAGGTATTGTAAAGGCAAAGGCACCTTTAATAGCTTGTCTATACGCTATGAAATTCTTAAAAGATGAAGATTTAATTCCAGAAGGAAAAAAAATTAGAATGATTGTGGGGGCGGATAAGGAGACTGGAATAAAAAGCATAAACTATTATAAGGAATATGAAGTAGCTCCAGATATAGGGTTTACTCCAGACGGTGTATTTCCTGTAATATATGGAGAAAAGGGTATAATAAATTTTGATCTTCATATGGAATTTTCAGGTGGCTTTGATGCGCCTATCAATATAGTACAAATAGTTGGAGGACAAAGTATAGATACTGTACCGTCTAAAGTTAGTATTATACTTAGTTGTGAAGATATATTTAAAGATAAAATTGAAACGGAGCTAAAAAGGTTTTCAAAACTTCAAAACATAAAATATGAAACTATAAGTCAAAATAAACTTATGAATATAGAATTTATAGGTAAGGAAGCTGATAGTAACAATCCGGATAAAGGAGTAAATGCCATATCCTATGGACTTAAGTTCCTTGAGAATTTTGAAGAGTTTATTGATAAAAGAGAATTTGTTCATGAATATAATAGATTAATTTCTACTTCATACAATGGAGAAAAAATAAATTGTAAATTACAAGATGAAGATTCTGGTAACTTTACTTTTAATGTGAGCACCATAAATTTAACTAGTGATAGAGTTGATATAAAGGTTAACATCAACTATCCTATATCATATGTATATAGTGATGTATTAGAATTAGTTAAAGATGGTTTTAAGTATTCTTCTCTTAAAATAAAAAATCTAAGTCATCTAAGGTCAGTTTCCTTTTCTAAGGATAGCTTTGTAGTAAAAAAACTTATGAAGGCTTATAGAGAAGTTACTGGTGATGAAGAATCACAGCCTTACGTAAGTTCAAAAGGAACCTATGCAAGAGTCTTGAGTAACCTGGTATCCTTTGGACCTATACTTCCTAGAAATGAGGGGTTAGATTATGCAGTTGATGAGTTTATTACTTTGGATGAATTTATGGTTTTAGTAGAAATATATGCTAGGGCTATATATGAACTATTGAAATAAAATTTAAAATTGTTGAAAGAGGTGGAGGATATTAAGAAAAAAAACATACTATTGCTTATAACTATTTTCTGGATTGGTTTTATATTTTATATGTCATCTCAACCAGCGGTGGAATCTTCAAGTTCTAGCTCTAGAATAGTAAATGCTATATTAGGTACTTTTAAATTAGATGAATCTAAGGAGGAAGTATTGACTGTGGTAGTTAGGAAGGGAGCTCATTTTACAGAATATTTCATTTTGGGTGGTTTAGTTACTGTTACTTGTGGAGCTTTCAATAAGAAGAAAAATAACTCTTTTATTCTATTATCTTGTGTATTAGTGGCTTTAAGCGATGAATTTTTGCAGAGTTTTATTATAGGTAGGAGCTCTGAAGTAAGAGATGTACTAATTGATTTTAGTGGTGTAGTTACATTCTTTATAGCAAATTATATGGCTACTCATATAAAAATAGTGAAAAGAGGACAATTTTATGAATAAGTTTAAATTATACAACATGTTTGTGTACTTAGGTTGGTTTGCTATTATATATTATTGTATTTTAAAGATATTTAACTTCCGTATAGCCTTTGCAGGGTTCTGGTTAATAGTAGCTATATTGAGTTATATAACTCATTGGATTTTAAAAAATAATCTTTTAGAAAATTCCTGGGGAAAAATATTAACTGCACTTGTTTCTGTAGGTCTTATAATTTTTTTTATATTGGAAGGATTAATTATATATACTGGCACTATTGAGGATGACCGTATTACAGATTATGTTTTAGTATTAGGCGCTGGAATAAATAAGGAACAAATATCTAAATCTTTACGATTTAGGCTAGATAAAGCTATAGAATATAATAAAATCCATGATAATATACCTATTATAGTTAGTGGGGGCATGGGTAAAGATGAGGATATCACTGAAGCTCTTGCTATGAAGAGATATTTAGTAAGTAATGGAGTAGATGAGAATAATATTATAATGGAAGAAAAGTCTACTAATACCTATGAGAATTTTAAGTTTTCAAAAATAATAATGGAGAATAAAAGTAAAGAAAAGGACAATATAAGTGTTACCTTAATAACCAATAGATTCCATATGTTTAGAGCTAAGTACATAGGAATTAATACGGGATTAAAGATATATTGTTATAGTGCTAAAAATGAAATAGTTACATCATTGAATTTTTATGTAAGAGAAAGTTTTGCTTATATAAAGGAGTTAATTTATCATTATATAAAATAAAGTTAAACAGTAACTGTATGTTGATTTTATTATTGATAAATATTAACGTAATTAATTTAAGAATATGTATATTGGGATCTATAGGAGGAGATTTATATGTATATAGGAATAGATTTAGGGGGAACTAACGTAGGGATTGGTATTGTGGATAGTGAAAATAAGTTAATATTCAAAGATTCAATTCCTACTAAAAGAGAAGGTGGATTCAATGACATTATTGAAGATATAATAGCTTTGATTTCTAAGACTATAAATGTTAATAATATACCTAAATCTCATATACAAGGTATAGGAATAGGCATACCTGGAATAGTGGATCCTAAAAGCCAAATCATAATTGATTGTGTAAATCTCAGGTGGAATAATGTAGATATTAAGAGTGCTATTGAGGAGAAATTAAGTATTCCGGTTTTCGTAGGTAATGATGCTACTGTAGCTGGAGTAGCTGAATTGGTAGTTGGAGCTATGAAAGGCTATCATACGGGAGTTTTACTAACCTTAGGAACCGGTATTGGTGGAGGCATAATAATTAATGGACATGTATATGATGGGTTCCACGGGATAGGCTCTGAAATTGGCCATATGATAGTGGGAGAAAATTATTATAATTGCAATTGTGGGAGAAATGGATGTTTAGAAACTTTTTCCTCATCTACAGCTATAATAAAGCATGCAAGAAAACTGATTGAAGAAGGAAATGATTCAACTATTATCACTGAAGTTAAAGGTAATTTAAATAGTATTGATGGAAAAGTTATATTTGACCAAGCTAAGGCAGGAGACAAGGTAGCTTGTAAAGTAATTGGTAGAATGACAAACTATTTAGCTATAGGAATTATGAATATTATTTCTATAATAGATCCTGAAGTTTTTGTTATAGGAGGTGGGTTATCAGCTGCAGGAGAGTATCTTATTTCTATGTTAAGGGAAAAAGTATCTCAAATAACTTATTATAAAGATATGAATGTAGGAAAAATTTTATTATCTGACATTGGAAATGATGGTGGTATTATAGGAGCAGCTTCTCTGTGTAAATATAGATAAAAAAGATATATTTAATAAAAGCATTTATGGATATAAATAGTATTCCATAGGTGCTTTTATTTTTATTCACAATTTATTCATAAAATATTTCGAAAAAATCTAAAATTGAATTATATGTATAGCACATATAAAAAAAATATGAAATTTTCAAATAAAGGTTTATTTTTTTTGAAGTTTGTATTATTATATAAATAAAGACGAATAATAAATGTATTATATTATATAATGTTCGTATATATTAAAGGGGGATACGTTAAATGAATAAAATATTCACCATTTATGTTGAAAAAAAATCAGAATTTAATATGGATGCACAAGAATTATTAAGAGAAGTTAAAAACTTATTATCAATAAAAAGCATAAATGATATAAGGTTAATAAATAAATATGACATTTGTGGTATTACAAATGAAGAGTTAGAATCAATAAAATATACGGTATTAAGTGAAAAGAATACCGACAATATATATGAGGAAAATATAGATTTAGAAGGAAGTAATTACTTTGTAGTTGAATACCATGAAGGTCAGTATGATCAAAGGGCTGATTCAGCAGCTCAATGTATTCAACTAATTACACAAAAGGAAGCTCCACAAGTTAAGACAGCGAAAGTAATAGCTTTATATGGAGAGGTTACCCAAGAAGAACTTGAAAAAATAAAGAATTATTATATAAATTCTGTAGATTCTAAGGAAAGTTCACTAAAGAAAAAAGAAATTATAATGGAAGATCAACAATTGCCATCAGAGGTAGAGATAATAGATGGATTTATAAATATGAAAGAAAGTGAATTGCAGAATTTTTTAAAGGAAAGAGGGTTATCTTTAAGTATTGGAGATGTAATTCTTATAAGAGATTATTTTAAAAGAGAAGATAGAAATCCTACAATTACTGAAATAAAAGTATTAGATACTTATTGGTCAGATCACTGTAGACATACTACTTTTCAGAGAGTATTAACAGATGTAGATTTTGAGGAAGGAAAGTATATAGAGCCTGTTAAAAAAGGGTTCGAAGTATATAAGAACTACAGAAGAGAAGTATATAAAGATAGAGAAAAGCCAATAACTTTGATGGATATGGCAGTTATAGCTATGAAGAAGCTAAGAAAAGATGGAAAACTTGAAAAATTAGATCAATCTGAAGAGATAAATGCATGTAGTATAGTTATCGATGTGGATGTTAATGGTAAGCTAGAAAAGTATCTTCTAATGTTTAAAAACGAAACGCATAATCATCCAACAGAAATTGAACCTTTTGGAGGCGCCTCAACCTGTCTTGGAGGAGCTATAAGAGATCCACTATCAGGTAGAAGTTATGTATTTGGAGCTATGAGAATTACTGGTTCTGGAGACCCAAGAAAAGCCATAGAGGAAACTTTAGTAGGGAAGCTTCCACAAAGAAAGATTACGAAGGAAGCAGCAAAAGGGTATAGTAGCTATGGAAATCAAATTGGACTTGCTACAGGATATGTAAGAGAAATTTATGATGAAGGGTATGTAGCTAAGAGAATGGAAGTGGGAGCAGTGCTTGGAGCAGCTCCTGCAAAAAATGTTATTAGAGAAGTACCAACTCCAGGAGATGTAGTAATATTACTTGGAGGAAGAACAGGAAGAGATGGAATTGGTGGAGCTTCAGGATCATCTAAGGAGCACAATGAAAAATCCATTGACAACTGTAGTTCAGAAGTTCAAAAGGGGAATGCACCTACAGAGAGAAAAATCCAGAGATTATTTAGAAAAAATGAAGTTACAACATTGATAAAGAGATGTAATGATTTTGGCGCTGGTGGAGTTTCTGTAGCAATTGGAGAACTTGCTGATGGAATTAAAATTAACTTAGATAAAGTTAAGAAAAAATATGAAGGTTTAGATGGAACTGAATTAGCTATATCAGAGTCACAAGAAAGAATGGCTGTAGTGGTTTCACAAAAAGATGTAAAGAAATTTATAACTCTTTGTGAGGAAGAAAATTTAGAAGCTACAGTAGTGGCAATGGTAACTGAAGAAAAATCCATGATTATTACATGGCAAGGAACAGAAATAGTTAATCTAAAGAGAGATTTCTTAGATACAAACGGTGCTAGTACTTATGGTAAGGTTCAGGTTACTGCACCCAAAGAAGAAGATAACAACTTTAACAAGAAAAATATTAAGTTATCACTAAAGGAAGCCTTTGAAGAATTGTCTAAGGACTTAAATGTGATGTCACAAAGGGGTCTTATGAATATATTTGACTCCACCATAGGAGGAAATACAGTATTAATGCCATATGGAGGAGAAACTCAAAGAACTCAAGTGGATGGGATGGTATTTAAGATACCAGTGGAAAATGGAGAGACTACTACTACAGCTTTAATGGCGCATGGTTATAATCCTAAAATTTCGAAATGGAGTCCCTTCCATGGAGCATTATATGCAGTGGTAGAGAGTGTTACTAAACTAGTAGCTTTAGGTGGAGATATAAATGGAATTTACCTTTCTTTCCAAGAGTATTTTGAAAAGTTAGGAGATGACCCTAAAAAGTGGGGAAAACCATTTGCAGCATTACTTGGTGGACTATATGCACAGCACAATTTAGAAATAGCAGCAATAGGTGGCAAGGATAGTATGTCTGGAACATTTAAAGACCTAAAGGTTCCACCTACATTAATAAGTTTTGCTGTGACTACAGGAAACATAGACAATACAATAAGTAATGACTTTAAGAAAGTTGGAAGTAAAGTTATAGTTATAAATGCGCCTATAAAGGAAGATTTTACTCCAGATTTTAAAGTGTTAAATAATAACTATAGATTGGTAAGTGAACTAATAAAGTCAAGAAAAATTTTAGCAAGTGGAAGTATAAATTATGGTGGTGCTTTAGAAGCTATTTCTAAAATGTGCTTTGGAAATAACATAGGTATTGAGTTAAATGAGAAAGTATCTATGGAGCAGCTTCGAGGATTTGGGTATGGATCTATCATACTAGAAGTTAACCAGAATTTTAATATGGATAATGAAAACATAATTTATCTTGGAGATACAATAGAAGAACATGCAATAGTAAGAGTAAATGAAAAAATTAACTTAAATAAGTTAGCTAGTTCATATGAAGATGGCCTTGAAGAAATTTTCAATAAAAACTACGGAAAAGATAGAATAAATCATCTTGAAATGAAGGACGAAATTTTATTTGATAGAAGCAAAAGAGATGAAAATTTAAAAGTATCACCAATGATTAAGATTGCAAAACCTAAGGTACTTATTCCGATTTTCCCTGGAACAAACTGTGAATATGATTGTGAGAGGGCTTTCTTAAAATCAGGAGCATTGGTTGAAACTGTTATATTTAATAATTTATCTCCTGAACATATAGGGCAATCTATATTGAATATTGAGAAAAATATAAAAGAGTCTCAAATAATTATGTTACCTGGAGGATTTTCAGCGGGAGATGAGCCAGATGGTTCAGGTAAGTTTATAAATGCCATATTTAGAAATGAAAGAGTTAAAAATGCTGTTATGGAGTTATTAAACAATAGAGATGGTTTGATGCTAGGAATTTGCAATGGATTCCAAGCTCTTATAAAACTAGGACTTGTACCTTATGGAGAAATAAGAGATATTGCTGAAGATAGCCCAACTTTAACCCATAATTTAATCGGAAGTCATCAAAGTACTATGGTAAATACTAAAATAGTGAGTAATAAATCACCATGGCTTAGTGAGTGTAATGAAGGTGAAATTTATAAAGTTCCAATTTCTCATGGTGAAGGAAGATTTGTTGCCAATGAAAATGTGGTAAGAGAATTATTTAAAAATGGTCAGGTTGCAACTCAGTATGTAGATAATAACGGTAATCCAACCTATGATATAAACTTTAATCCAAATGGATCTATATATGCAATTGAAGGAATTACAAGTATAGATGGAAGAGTATTTGGAAAGATGGCTCATAGTGAGAGAGTAGGAAATGGTGTTATTAAGAATGTACTAGGTGAACATGATATGAAAATCTTCCAGAGTGGAGTTAAGTATTTTAAATAAGATTTGTAGATGTGGAGGAGAACTAAATGAAGGTAGCAATTATATTTGGAAGTAAATCAGACACAGAGGTAATGAGAGGTGCAGCGAAATGCTTAAGGGAATTTAATATCCCCTTCGAAGCTCATGTGTTGTCAGCCCATAGAGTACCAGAAAAATTAACAGAAGTTTTAAAAAAGTTACAGGAAGAAGGCTGTGAAGCAATTATAGCTGGAGCAGGGTTAGCAGCTCATCTTCCAGGAGTTATAGCTTCAAAAACTATTATACCAGTAATAGGGGTTCCAATAAATGCAGCTATAAATGGCGTGGACTCTCTTTATTCAATAGTACAGATGCCAAAATCAATTCCAGTGGCTACTGTAGGAATAAATAATAGTTATAACGGTGGAATGATGGCAGTACAAATACTTTCAGTAAAGTACCCAGAAATTAAAGATAAATTAAAGGAATATAGAAAAAATATGAAAGAAAATTTTATAAAGGAAAATGAAGCGGGGGTAGAATTATAATGGATATGAAAAATTTTATTTATGAAGGAAAAGCAAAGAGAATATTTAAAACTGAAAAGGAAGATGAAGTACTAGTTTACTACAAGGATGATGCAACTGCTTTTAATGGTGAGAAGAAGGCATCAATAGCTTCAAAGGGAATACTAAATAATACTATCAGTTCCATAATCTTTGAAATGTTAAAAGAAAAAGGAATAAAGACTCACTTTGTTGAAAAAATTAGTGATAGAGAACAAATATGTAAGAAAGTAGATATAATTCCGCTAGAAGTTATAGTTAGAAATATAGCTGCTGGAAGTATGGCTAAGAGATATGGGGTTGAAGAGGGTACAGAGCTTAAGAATACAGTACTTGAAATTAGTTATAAAAATGATGATTTAGGAGACCCTTTAATGAATGACTATCACGCTATGGCCTTAGGAATAGTTACAAAAGAGGAACTAGATTATATATATGACCAAGCTTCTAAAGTAAATAAAATACTTACTGAATTTTTCTTGAATCAAGATATAAAATTAGTAGATTTTAAATTGGAATTTGGAAAACTTAATGGACAAATATTACTAGCAGATGAAGTTTCTCCAGATACATGTAGATTATGGGATCTTAAAACAGGAGAAAAGCTTGATAAAGATAGATTTAGAAGAGAGCTAGGAGATTTAGTAGAAGGATATACAAAGGTGCTTGAAAGAATTAAGTAATTAATCATTGGTAAGAGTATTATTTAGGAGGAAACAGTAATGGATTTTAAGTTTAAGGCTTCTAGTTACGATGGATATGAGTGTTATGATGAAGATAAATTTCATGATGAGTGTGGGGTATATGGTATATATAGTAAAAAGGATAATTTAGATGTGGCAAAAAGGACATACTATGGTCTTTATGCCCTTCAACATAGAGGTCAAGAAAGCGCAGGAATAGCAACTTTTGATGGAAGCGATATGAATTGCCATAAAGATATGGGTCTTGTATCTGAAATATTTAGTAAGAAAACCCTAAAGGAATTAAAGGGGTATGGTGCAATTGGGCATGTAAGATATTCTACAGCAGGCGGAAGTTCATTAAAAAATGCTCAACCACTTATGGGAAAATTTAAGCTAGGAAACATTGCTATAGCTCACAATGGAAATTTAACTAATGCTGATATCATTAAAGAACTTTTAGAAGAATCAGGGTGTATGTTTCAAACATCTACTGATACTGAGGTAATTATAAACCTTATTTCTAGAGGTGCTAAGAAAGGTATACTTCAAAGCGTAATTGATTCTATGCAAGCAATAAAAGGTTCCTTTGCTATTGTAATATTAACTGAAAATGAGTTAATAGGAGTCAGAGATCCTTATGGAATTAGACCACTATGCCTTGGTAAAATAAATGAAAGTTATGTATTAGCATCAGAAAGTTGTGCACTTAATGCTACAGGTGCTGAATTTATAAGAGATGTTGAGCCTGGTGAAGTAGTTGTAATTAATGAAGAAGGTGTAAAATCCATTAAGTTTGGTGAAAAATCTAAGCTTGCCACCTGTTCTTTTGAATATATATATTTTGCAAGACCGGATAGTGTTATAGATGGAATTAGTGTTAATAATTCTAGATATAAAGCAGGAATTAAGCTTTATGAAGTGGCACCTGTGGAGGCTGATATAGTAGTTGGGGTACCAGATTCAGGAATGTCAGCTGCAATGGGATATGCAAAGGCATCAGGTATACCTATAGATATGGCACTTATTAAGAATAAGTACATTGGAAGAACTTTTATAGCTCCAACGCAAGAAGAGAGAGAAGCTTCTGTAAATGTTAAGCTTAATGTGATAAAAGAAAATGTTTTTGGTAAAAGAGTGGTTTTAATAGATGATTCTATAGTACGTGGAACCACAAGTAAGAGATTGGTAACTATGCTTAAGGAAGCTGGGGCTTCAGAAGTTCATTTTAGAGTTTGCTCTCCTATGGTTAAATATCCTTGTTATTATGGTATAGATATACCTTACAGAAGTCAGCTTATAGGTGAGAAAATGAATGAAAAAGAAATAGGTGAAGTTATTGGAGCAGATAGTCTAGTCTATCTTTCAAAAGAAAACTTATTAGAATGTCTTGATAGTGACCATGGATTTTGTTGTGGATGTTTTGATGGAGAGTATCCAATATCAGCACCAGTTAAATTTTAGTAAGGAGTGATATAGAATGATAACATATAAAGATGCAGGGGTTAATATAGAAGAAGGTTATAAAGCGGTAAAACTTATGAAAGAATATACAGCAAGAACTTTAACTTCATCGGTTTTAAATGGGATTGGAAGTTTTGCAGGAATGGTAAAACTACCGGAAGGATATAAAAAACCTGTACTAGTTTCAGGTACTGACGGAGTAGGGACTAAGATTGAAATTGCAATCAAGCTTAAAAAATTTGATACAGTAGGGATAGACTGTGTAGCTATGTGTGTTAATGATATTCTATGTCATGGTGCTAAGCCTTTATTTTTCCTAGATTATATTGCTTGTGGAAAATTAGATTCTCTAATAGCCAGTGATATTGTAAAAGGTGTTGGTGAAGGATGTCTACAAAGTTATGCTTCACTTATTGGAGGAGAAACAGCAGAAATGCCAGGAATGTATAATTTAGGAGATTATGATCTTGCAGGATTTGCTGTTGGTATTGTAGATGAAGATGAAATTATAGATGGAAGTAAAATTAAAGAAGGGGATGCACTTATAGGCATAACTTCTTCTGGTGTACACAGTAATGGCTATTCCCTTGTAAGAAAAGTTGTTGAGAATTATGATGAAGTCCTTGAAGGAAGAACTTTAGGAGAAATTCTATTAGAACCAACAAAGATATATGTTAAGCCAGTATTAGCACTTATGAAGAAATTTGATATCCATGGAATGTCACATATAACTGGCGGTGGATTTTATGAAAATGTACCAAGAATGTTTAAAGATAACTTTACAGCAGAGATAAAAAAGGATTCTTTCCCAAGACAACCTATATTCCAATATTTAATTAATAAAGGCGTAGACGAGTATCATATGTTTAATACATTTAACATGGGAATAGGTATGGTTCTTGCGGTAGATAGCTCTGTTAAAAATGATGTTATTAATGAACTTAAAGCTCTTGGAGAAGAAGCTTATGAAATAGGTAAAGTACAAACTGGAGGTGGAGGAGTTTGCTTAATATAGCAGTATTAGTTTCTGGTGGAGGAACTAATCTCCAGTCTATCATTGATAACATTAAAAATGGATATTTAAAAGATGTAAATATTAAGTATGTCATAAGTGATAGAGAAGGAACCTATGGAATAAAAAGAGCTAGAGCACACAATATTGATACTTTAGTCTTAGATAGAAAGATATATAAGAAAGAGCTAAGCAATAAAATTTATGAAGTATTAAAGGATAAGGTGGATTTAATTGTTCTTGCGGGATATTTATCAATTATATCATCTCCTTTAGTAGATGGTTTTAAAGAGAAAATAATTAATATTCATCCTTCACTTATTCCAAGCTTTTGTGGAAAAGGAATGTATGGAATTAAAGTTCATGAAGCCGCAATAGATTATGGTGTAAAAGTTAGTGGATGTACAGTACATTTTGTAGATGAAAATACAGATACAGGAGCTATAATTATACAGAATGTAGTAAATGTAAAATCAGATGACACTCCAGAAAAGCTACAAAAAAGAATATTAGAAGAAGAACATAAAGCTTTGCCATTAGCTATAAAGCTTATGAGTGAGCATAAGCTTTTTATAGAGGATAGAAAAGTTATTATAAAGGAGTAATGGAATTATGAAAAGAGCTTTAATAAGTGTTTATGATAAGAATGGAATTGTAGAGTTTACAAAATTCTTAGTAGAGCATGGGATAGAAGTTATATCTACTGGTGGTACATATAGTCTATTAAAGAAAAATAACATAGAAGTTAAAGAAGTAGCAGAAGTTACAAAGACAGCAGAAATGTTAGATGGAAGAGTAAAAACACTACACCCTGTAGTTCATGGAGGTATCCTTGCTATTAGAGATAATGAGGAGCACATGAAGACTTTAAAAGAAAGAGAAATAGATACTATAGATTTAGTTTGTGTTAATCTATATCCTTTCTTTGAAAAAGCTAATGAGGGATTAACCTTTGAAGAAACAGTAGAATTTATAGATATAGGTGGTCCAACAATGCTTAGAAGTGCTGCTAAAAACTTTAAAGATGTGGTAGTAATAAGTGATGTAGAAGATTATAAAATAGTTATGGAGGAAATGAAGGAAAGTGGAGAAGTTTCCTTTGAAACTCGTAAATATCTTGCTATGAAGGTATTTAACTTAACCACAGCCTATGATAGTGCAATATGTGAATACTTATTAAACCACATGGAGAATAAGGATAAGCATTCAAATAAGTATTTATCCTTATCTTATGAAAAAATGGAAGATTTAAGAT
The DNA here is from genome assembly GCF_002390995.1 of Clostridium sp. UBA4395. NCBI lineage: Bacteria > Bacillati > Bacillota > Clostridia > Eubacteriales > Clostridiaceae > Clostridium > Clostridium sp. UBA4395. The sequence continues at coordinate 18,520 of NZ_DGRF01000002.1, read as the reverse complement.
ATGGAGAAAATCCTCATCAAGAAGCTTCTGTATTTACTAACACAAATAAAACTGGAATGCTTAATAATATTGTAATATTAAATGGTAAGGCACTTTCTTACAATAATATAAAGGATATGGATATAGCTTGGAAAGTAGTAAATGAATTTGAAGAAATTACCTGTTGTGCTTTAAAACATAATACACCATGCGGAGTTGCGGTGGGTGATTCTGCTTTAGATGCTTATAGTAAAGCATATAGTTGTGATAATGTTTCAATTTTTGGAGGTATAGTAGCTATTAATACTAAAGTAACTAAAGAGGCAGCAGAAGAAATGAAAAAAACTTTCTTAGAAATTGTTATTGCGCCTGAGTTCGAAGAAGAAGCTTTAGAAGTACTTAAAACAAAGAAAAATCTAAGAGTTATAAAATGTATGAGTAAACCAAGTGATAAAAAAGAAGTTGTTTCTGTAGATGGAGGTATATTAGTACAAGATGTAGATAGAAAGCTTTATGAGGAATTAAAAGTAGTTACAGAAGCAAACCCTTCAAAGGAACATATGAGTGATATGATATTTGGAATGAAGGTTTGTAAATATGTAAAGTCCAATGCTATAGTAGTAGTTAAGGATGGTATGGCCAAGGGAATAGCTGGTGGACAAGTTAATAGAATTTGGGCTACAACTCAAGCTATAGATAGAGCTGGAGATGGAGTAATCCTTGCTTCTGATGGGTTCTTCCCATTTAGAGATTGTGTAGATGAAGCTAGTAAACATAATATAAAAGGAATAATTCAGCCAGGTGGATCTATGAGAGACAATGAGAGTATTGAGGCATGCAATGAGTATGGCATACCTATGATTTTATCAGGAATGAGACATTTTAAACATTAGTATCCTATAAGTTAAACTGGAGGTGATTTTATGAAAATTTTAGTCATAGGAAATGGTGGAAGAGAACATGCTATAGCATGGAAGCTCGGTGAGAGTGATAAGGTTTCAAAGATATATTGTGCTCCAGGAAATGGTGGTACTTCTATGGAACATAAATGTGAAAATATTAATTTAACAGATAATGATAAACTTCTAAACTTTGCTTTAGAAAACTCTATAGATTTAACTGTAGTTGGACCAGAAGTATACCTATGTAATGGTATAGTAGATTTATTTAAAAGTCACAATCTAAAAATATTTGGACCTAGTAAGAAAGCAGCAACTCTTGAAGGAAGCAAAACCTTTGCTAAGGAATTTATGAAAAAATATGGAGTTAAAACTGCAGCTTATGAAGCTTTTAGAGATTCAAAGAAGGCTTTAGAGTATTTGGAAAAGGCTGAATATCCAATAGTTATAAAAGCTGATGGACTTGCTGCAGGTAAGGGCGTTGTTATAGCTGAAACTAAGGAAGAAGGAATTTTAGCCATTAATGATTTCATGGTTAATGATACTTTTGGAGGAGCAGGTAAGGAAATTATAATTGAAGAATTCTTACCAGGTGTAGAAGCTTCAATATTAAGTATTACGGATGGAAATACTATAATTCCATTTATATCATCTAAGGATCATAAAACTATATTTGAGGATAATAAGGGACCTAATACAGGTGGAATGGGAACTGTGGCTCCAAACCCATACTGTAATGAAAGTGTTTTAAAAGCCTTTAAAGAGGATATTTTAAAGCCAACGCTTAAGGGGATACAGGAAGAAAATCTAGACTATATAGGAATAATATTCTTTGGATTGATGATTTGCGAAAAAGGAGTATATCTTTTAGAGTATAATGTTAGAATGGGTGATCCAGAAACACAGGTGGTGTTACCTCTTATGGAGAGTTATTTTATTGATATAATTGAAGCTGCAATAGAAGGAAAACTTAGTGATGATATAGTTAAGTTTAAAAATAAGACAGCTTGTTGTGTTATAGGCTCTTCGAAAGGATATCCGGGGAGATATGAAAAAGGTGAGTTAATTACAGGTGTTGATAGTTGTAGTGAAAAGGTATTTATTGCTGGAGCTGATTCCATATATAATAAATTAATTACTAATGGTGGTAGAGTTTTAGGAGTTACAGCTCTTGGAGATAATCTAGAAGAGGCAAGAGAAAAGGCTTATAAAGGGATATTACAAGTAAATTTTAATGGAATGTATTATAGAAAAGATATAGGTAAATAAATACTGAAATAAGAAAATGCTAAGGAGGTGGAATATAGCTACTCCTTAGCATTTTTATTTATATACTCACTATATTATATATTTATAGGCTTTGTGAAAATTTCAGAAAATGGTTTTCATAAGTAAATCTACATTTATTTAAAATCTAGTTTATAGAGTAGTCTTGATTGTAAAATAGTTAAAGAAAAGAGAAAAGAGAAAAGAGAAAAGGGTATAATTTTATTAATTTAAGGTATATGAAGTAACTTTAAATCCTATAATATACAGTGAGGAAGTTCTTACGAATTTATTACAATATGTTTTTTATGTTGAAATAAATTCGTACATAATGTATTATAATCAATGTGTATATTTATGTGTTAAAAAATATATACCAAAATATGTAAAAAGTATTAACAAAACTAGTAAAAATGTGTAAGATATATATAGAGGATTTTAAGAACACATTATTATGTAAAACTATAAAATAATTTCCATGATGATAATAACATATTATATATGGAAGAATAGAAAAATAAAGGTGAAGATTATGTTTAATTTAATATTATTAATTATTATGTCTCCATATACTGCATTATTTACCGGAGTATATACTACTTATAGAGTTATAAAGATGAGAGAGGAAATACAGAAAAATAGTTGGAATATGGGATTGGTTCTTTTGTTTCTTTGGTCTCTATTAGCTGGACTTCTTAATAAAAGTATTATGTCTGCCGCTGTTTCAATAGTTTTTTTCTTATATTTTACTATAAGTGTAGTATTACAAAACTATTGCAAGACAGAAGAAAAGTTGGAAATAATATGTAATTATTTAATTAAGTTTTCGATTTTTTCGGGAATTGTTGGAATTATAGAAAAGGTTACTTTTGCATATTTTCCAATGGAACTGTGGAAAAAATTTTTAGGTGTACCGTTGGAGGTTTCAACTAATCATAGAATTTTTAGTACTTTTGGAAATCCAAACATAGCTGGAGATTGGTTTGCTATTATGATGATAATGGCCATATACTATGCTTCTAATAGTAAAAGTGTTAAAGTGAAGTTGGCATATTATAGTGCTACATCTCTATTTTTAATAAATCTTTGTTTAACTGGCTCAAGAGGGGTTTTTATTGGATTAATGTTTGGATTAGTTTCCCTATTACTATTGAAAGTAAAAAGAAATAAGAGTGATATAATAATTGTTATATCTATTTTATTAGTTATAGGTATAGTAGGTTTTACTCCTCCAAAAGTATCTGATATTTCTCAAGAGATTACTGGTCATCAGATGGAGAGGTCTTTTGACACTAGAGAAGAAATATGGTTAGGATCTTTAAAGATGATAGATGAGAAACCATTGATTGGTTGGGGAATGTTAGGAACTATAGAGCATGGTAATGAATATTCAAGATATAGTTCTGTTATTAATCATTCTCATAATATATGGCTATCATTATTAACTTCTTTAGGAGTAATCGGACTTTTAATTTACTTATATATAAGAGCAAATATCTATAAAGATTTAATATATCTTTATAAATCTGGATATAGTAGTGTAGCTTTACTTATGGCAATACAGGTAGTTGTTTTAGTTCATGGAGTAATTGATTTTACAATAATAACTCCACAAATAGGAATACTATTTATTGGATCATCATCTATAGTCACAGCTCTAGCAAAAGAAAGTGTTAGTGTGTTTTCAAAAAGAAGAAGTATAGCTGTATAGTTATTAAGTTTTTTAAAAGCTTTTATGAAGAAGTTAATTCTCATAAAAGTTTTTTTTATATATTAGAGTTTAAGTAAAGGCTTTTCATTTATTAAAGTTATATATGTAATTAGTATAATAGATTAATTTATATTGTTGTATTAATATTACCAATAAGTAATATTATACTTATCAATAATTAGTATTGGTAAATTGCTATATAAAGCAATAAAATGAAATTAAGAAATTTATAACAAGGTTTTAATAGGGGGTATTACATTATGAATCTAGAGTATTTAAAAGAGCTGGAACAGCCTATTAGAGAAAAGTTGATGAGAGAAGAGTTGGGGGAAGAAAAGTGTAAAATAATTGACAAGTTCAATTTACATCCCAATGAAAACTTATATTGGGAAAGAGTAGAGCCCAAATACCCTAATCAAGAATATTTTAGTCATAAACTAGCAACGAAGAGTACTCCTATAGGGATAATATTTCATATAAATAGATTATGTTATGCAAAAACTAAATATTTTGAACAGAATTGGGATAAATTTGTTCCATGTATATATAGTTATATAGATAATTTTGTAGAAACGGAAATCTATAATATGGAGTATATCAAACATAAAAGTACAGGTTTAATTCTAGATTTGCGAGAACTTGCAAAAATTCATTGGATAGATGATTTCAGAGCCATATGTACTTACTTAGAAGAGAAAGAGATAGAAATGCAATCATAATAGGAAAATTAAATTTATAAGAGCTTAGTTATCATCAGATAATTAAGCTCTATTCTTATAAATGACTATAAAAGAAGAAATATTTAGGTTAATATATTAAATAGATAAGCAAATACATTTAATAGTATATTATTATCTTGAAAGGAGAGATAAATATAATAAATATAGATTGGAAGCCGGATAAAAACATAAATAAGCCTCTATATATTCAAATTGTAGAGTACTTTAAGGAGAAAATAAATGGAGGAGAATGGCAAGTCGGATTTATGATTCCTACGCAACGAGAATTAGCTAAAATTTTTAATGTAAATAGAAGTACTATTGTTTCAGCTATAGATGAGTTAAAGTCAGAAGGAATCTTAGAGGGGAAGGGAAAGGGTGGAACTAAAATAGTAAATAATGTATCACCTTTATTATCTAATATACAACCAGATTGGAAGTCCTATATTGATGAAGGCATTCATATCCCTAATGTTAAGACTATTAAGAAAATCAATACCCTTGAGTTTAGAGAAGATTATATACGATTGAGCACTGGAGAACCATCATCAGAATTATTTCCAAAGGAAGATATGAAAATAATATTAAATGAAGTAGCAAAGGATATGGATAATTTAGGATATGAAAGTCCCAGTGGAACTATGTATCTTAGGCAGCAAGTAAGTAATTATTTAAAGACAATTGGCATATATGCATCACCGGGTTCTATACTTATTGTTTCTGGAGCTTTGCAAGCAATGCAGCTAATTTCTATGGGATTATTGCAAAAGGGTTCTACTGTATTGTTAGAAAATCCTTCTTATATGTATTCACTTCAAATATTTCAGTCATTAGATATGAGAAGAAGTGGTATACCTATGGATAAGGAAGGAGTTATGGCTAATTTAATTCCAGATTACATAAAAAAACATGTTCCATCTATACTATATACTATACCAAATTTTCAAAATCCTACTTCTATAGTCATGTCAGAAAAGAGAAGAAAAGAGTTGATAAAGGTTTGTCAGAAAGAGAAGTTACCTATTATTGAAGATGATGTATATAGGGAGCTTTGGATTGACACTCCACCACCGAACCCTATTAAGAGTATAGACACTAATGGATTGGTATTATATGTAGGGAGTGTATCAAAGACATTATGTCCAGGATTAAGAATTGGTTGGATTGTGGGACCAGAACCAGTAATTGAACGATTAGGTGATATAAAGATGCAAACTGATTATGGTTCTAGCTCTTTATCACAACTTACTGTGGGTAAGTGGCTAGAAACGGGGTTGTATGAAAATCATTTAAAAGAGATAAGATGTCAATTAACTATAAGAAGAGATGTAACAATAAATGCTTTAAATAGATACTTCAAGGATATAGCTACTTGGGAAATACCCTCAGGGGGTTATTATGTTTGGATTACTTTAAAGTATAAAATAGGTATGTATAAGCTTTTTGATGAAGCATGTAAAATGGGAATTTTATTGTACCCTGGATATATATATGATGCTAATTTTAATAATTCTTTGAGAATATCTTTTTCCTATGCACCTATAGAAGAGCTAGAGAAAGGTTTATTAAAACTGTCATTACTTATTAAAGAATTGGTTAGAAGGTAAGAACTCTGTTTAGAGTGATTAAGCAGTCAACTAAATTTAGAATTATATTTGTTTTTAATTACTCATAACATAATTATATGGTTGTGTTATGAGTAGTTTTTGGTTGGGTTTATTTTAATTAATATGGATGGAGAAGTATTGAGTGAATTTTCTTATAATATAAACAAGATAGCAGCTGTTAAATAAAACTAATTTAAATTAGGTATCTTTATATTAGGGGACTGGAGAGGGTACTATGTTAGAAAACACTTTGATTAATGATATCCATATAAAGGAAATGGAGGAGCTGGAAGAATTTCCTCTACTAGAGATAGATTTAAAAAAGATATATGATAATACTAAATATGTAGTGGATTTATGTAAGAATCAAGGGATTTCTGTAGCAGGAGTAGTTAAAGTTGTACATGCAATGCCACAGATAGTTTCAGAGATGGATAAGGCAGGATGTGAGTATCTTGCTACATCTAGAATAAATCAAGTTATAGAGATGAAAAAACAAGGTGTAAAAAAACCTGTTATGCTTATAAGAATACCTATGCATAATGAAATAAAACAATTAGTAGAATATGTGGATATAAGTTTAAACTCTGAAATTGAAACTTTAAAGAAAATAAACGAAGAGTGTAAATATAAAAACAAGAATCACAAAGTTATTTTAATGATGGATTTAGGTGATTTAAGGGAAGGTATTGTAGATGAAAAAGAGTTTATAAACTTAGCCTTATATGTAGAGAAAGAATTAACTAATGTAAAACTTTATGGCATAGGGACAAATTTAGGATGCTATGGTTCTGTGAAACCTACAGAAGAGAATTTAGGTAAATTATGTGATGTAGCAGAAAAAATAGAAGCTTTGATTGGAAGAGAATTGGATGTGGTTTCAGGAGGAGCTACTTCTTCTTTAACTTTAATTTGGGATGGAAAAATACCAAGTAAAATTAATAATTTAAGAATTGGAGAAGGAATATTAGTTGCTAAGGATTTATATGATTTTTGGGAGTATGATATGTCCATGTTACATCAAGATGCCTTTGTGCTAAAAGCTCAGGTAGTGGAAGTTAAAAATAAGCCATCTCATCCAATTGGTGAAATATTTATAGATGCATTTGGGAATAAGCCCACCTATGAAGATAGAGGCGAAAGAAGACGTGCATTATTGGCAATAGGTAAGCAGGATTTTGTTTCTGTAGATACTTTAATACCTATAGATAAAAATATAGAGGTAATTGGTGCTAGTAGTGATCATTTAATTATAGATATAGAAGACTGTAAATCAAATTATAAAGTTGGTGATGTTATAGAATTCAACATATATTATCCTCACTTATTATATCTAAGTGGATCAAGGGATGTAAATAAGAAATTTATATAATGAAGATAAAGGATGTTTAGATACAATATAGGTATATGCAATAGATATTTTGAAATCTATTGCATATACCTATAATTATTTACAAAATTAAATAATATTAATATAATAATATTTGTGACAAGGACATGTGCCATTAGCTCAGTTGGCAGAGCACCTGACTCTTAATCAGGGGGTCCAGGGTTCGAACCCCTGATGGCGCACCAAGGGAAACAATACTGTAGAGTGTTGTTTCTTTTTAATAAAAATTTTTTGAAAAAAGTAGATCGTAAAATAATTAATATGATTAAATTAATCTATAAAAGTATAAACTGAATTGGTTTATATTTTTTTACATTAAATGATAAATATTTATTTAATGTATTTTAATAAAATACTTTACAAAACTTACAGTGGGTTGTATAATAATATTTGTGACAAGGATATGTGCCATTAGCTCAGCTGGCAGAGCACTTGACTCTTAATCAAGGGGTCCAGGGTTCGAACCCCTGATGGCGCACCATACCTCGTAGTACTAATAAGTATTACGAGGTTTTTTACATTTTAAACTAGAAAATAGTATAGACTTAATTAATAAAATATATTAAGGTTAATATAGATTTTATATAAAATGAAAGAAGGAAAAATAATGAATCATTTATCAATAGAAAAAACTAATGCTTCTATTTGGTTTATATTTAGACAAAATGAATTGTTAGTAGAAGAAAAAGAAGATAAAATTTTTATACCAAACTTTAAAGATTTAGAATCAGTTAGTATTAATCCGGTAAGAGTTCAAGATCTAGGAATTAGAAGCTGTGGTAAGTGTTACTCTGTAGAGGTATCAAAAGAGTATACTGAACCTTTGGGTATGAAGTTTATAACCTTAAGAAATTTATATGGACAAGTTCCAGATGAAATATATATAGAAGCGGGACGTGCTATTCAAATCATGAATTGGGATAGAACCCATCAATATTGTGGTGTTTGTGGTAATGGTACTAATACTATACCAAATGAATATGGGAAAATATGTCCACAGTGTAGTTTTATAAGCTACCCTAGAATAAGTCCAGCTATAATAGTTGCTATAGTTAAGAATGGCAAATTACTTCTTGCTAAAAATGCTAAGTCAAAACATAATTTTTATAGTGTTTTAGCAGGATTTTTGGAACCTGGTGAAACTTTAGAGGAATGTGTAGAGAGGGAAGTGATGGAGGAAGTAGGAATAGAAGTTAAAAATATAAAATATTTTGGTAATCAACCATGGTCATTTCCTAACTCTCTTATGGTAGGGTTCACAGCAGAATATGATAAGGGTGAAATAAAGGTTGATGGAGTTGAAATTGAAGAGGCAAACTGGTTTGAGGTAAATAATTTACCTAGTATTCCTGGAAGCATTAGTATTGCAAGAAAACTAATAGATTGGTTTAAGGATAATTATACTGAGATCTAGATTTTATAATTAAATTAACAATAGAATTTATAGGAAAAGTATATTGAATTTTACAGTATACTAAAAAAACTTTAACACATAATAAACAATGAATATATGTGTTAAAGGAGGGATAAATATGGATCATTATTTATTAAGAGAACAACAATATGAGATTAAACAACGTGAAGAAGATAAAAGGAAATACAAAAAGGAGAACTATCTTCGTAATGGCAATAAATCTCAAGGTCAATACGCTCAAAGTAGTTTTAATACTACTATTGAAGAGCCAGGTACTAATGAAAGTGGTATAGTAGCAAAAAAAAACGGTTATTAGAATTAAATAATTTATTTATAAAAGGGCTATTTCAAAGTAATCTAAATCTTAATTATGTTGAGTATTATCTGGTAATGGTATTAAAGTATAAACTCAACATTTCAGAGATTTTAGAAAATTATTTTGAGATAGCTCTTTAAGGTTTAATTATAAAATCTTAGAACTTGAAAAGAAAAATAATGTGCTAGGGAATTATATAAAAACTTCAATAAAAAATTCCTACTATGTTATAATAAAGCTATTGAAATTTTACATAGCATATAAGGAGCAATTAAGGATGAATAAGAATAAAGTTAAGACTTTTGCCACTTGGGCAAGAAGCAATCTTATTGAAAAAATAAAAGATAGAGCATATAAAATAGGTATTGAAGATAATAGAATTAGAGAGATAGAAGTGGTTAAAAGTGGATTTAAAGTAGTGGGTGGAGAAGAAATATTTAATATTTCACCTAAGCATAGAAAATCACTAATAAAGGAAATAGAATCAAAATCTTTAGGTGAAGTTGTGGAAGAAGTGGCATATACTTGGTTTAACAGGTTTATAGCTTTAAGATATATGGAAGTAAATGATTATTTGCCCATTGGAATAAGAATTATATCTTCGGAGATACCAGGTAAAAGGGAACCAGATATTTTATTTAGGGTTGGTGAAGTTATAAGAGAGTTGAGACTAGATTCAGACTTAGTCTATAAATTGTTAGACAGTAGTAAAAATTCTGATAGAGAAAATCTATATAAATATATTTTAATAAGACAATGTAATGAATTAGGGAATATTATTCCTGGTTTATTTGAAAAAACAGAAGATTATACAGAATTGTTATTTCCTGATAATTTGTTAGAAGAAGGTTCCATACTAATGAAAATGTGCAATGACATAGATGAAGAAGACTGGAAAGAGGAAGTAGAAATTATAGGGTGGATGTATCAGTATTATATATCTGAAAAGAAGGATAAGGTTTTTGATGATCTAAAGAAAAATGTAAAAATAACTAAAGAAAACATTCCAGCAGCTACTCAGTTATTTACTCCTAAGTGGATAGTGAAATACTTAGTAGAAAATTCATTAGGAACCATATGGATTCAAGGACATGAGGATGAAAATTTAAAGAATGAATTAAAATATTATTTAGAGGAAGACATTCAGGATTTCGAAATAGATGACATTTTACATAATATTAAATTGGGGAGAAAAAATTTACATCCTGAAGATATAAAGGTTCTTGACCCATGTATGGGTTCGGGGCACATATTGTTATATTCCTTTGATGTGCTTTATAAAATTTACAAATCTGCAGCTTATCCAGAGCGAGAGATTTCAAGAAAAATTTTAGAAAATAATATATTTGGATTAGATATAGATTTAAGAGCTAGTCAAATTGGTATGTTCTGTCTTATTATGAAGGCTAGAGCGTATAATAGAAGATTTTTTAGAGAAGTTGAAAAAAATCCTTTGAAGCTTAATATAGTAGCTATAGAAGAAAGTAATGGTATTACTTATGAAATTATAGAATATTTCGCAAAGGAAGATGAAGAGCTAAGAGGTGATTTATCTTATTTAGTAAATACCTTTAAGGAGGGTAAAGAGTTTGGATCAATATTAAGAGTTGAGAAGGTTAATTTTCAGAGGTTAAAAGAACGATTAGAAGAGATAAATGAAGAAAATAATTTAGTATTTAGTGATTATAGACAGATACTTTTAAATATATTACCAAAGCTCATTAATCAGGGAGAAATAATGAGTATCAAATATGAGGTTTGTATTACTAATCCACCCTATATGGGACTAAGGGGGGCTAATGATACCCTAGCTAAATATTTGACCAATCATTATCCTTTATCAAAGCATGATTTATTTTCTGTATATATGGAAGTGTGTAAGAGCTATCTGAAAAAAGATGGGATATATGCCATGGTAAATCAGCATTCATGGATGTTTTTAAGTAGTTTTTTAGAACTTAGAGGTAAGCTTTTAGAAGACAGCACCTTTATTAGCATGATTCATTTAGGATCTAGAGTATTTGAAGATAATGTGGGGACCATAGTACAGAATGTTGCTTTTATAAATCAAAATAGTGAAATTCCTAAATATAAAACGAGAGTTGTAGACCTTACTAAAGAGGTAACAGCTTTAGAAAAGAAAGTAAAGATTAAGTCGGTTTGTAGTGGAATGGAGAGAGATGGGATTTATAATATATGGTTAAAAAAACTTATGACAATTCCAACAAAACCTTTTGCTTATTGGGTAAATGATAATGTATTAAATTTATTTTCTAATTTACACAAGTTTGAAAATATTGCAAAGCCTAGACAAGGAATGGCTACATCAGATAATAAACGGTTTTTAAGAGATTGGTATGAAGTTGATATAAATGAAATTAATTTTTCAGCTGTTGATAGAGATGAAGCTTTGTTAAGTAAGAAAAAATGGTTTCCATATAACAAAGGTGGAGAATACAGAAAGTGGTTTGGTAATAATAGATATGTGATTAATTGGGAAAATGATGGCAGTGAAGTAAAAGATTATGCATCAATGTTATATAAATCATATAGTAGAACTATAAAAAATGAGGAGTTTTATTTTAAAAGTGGTCTTACATACACTTTTATTTCTGAAAATATGGGAGTAAGGTATTCTCCTCAGGGGTTCATATTTGACGTTGCTGGATCTTCTATATTCTTGGATGATAAAGACCTAGAAAAGGTAGTACTAGCATTGTTATGCAGCAAAGTTGCTAATATGTTTTTAGATATAATGAATCCAACCTATAATATACAAGTAGGTGATTTAAAGAATATTCCAATACATGAAGATGTATTTAAAGAAGAAATAAAATCTATCATTGATGAAATTGTAGAAGAAAACATAGCCATTAGTGAAGCGGAATGGAATGACTTTGAGACATCATGGAACTTTAGAACTCATCCATTGATGAGAGACTTAAGAGAAAGAAAAGTTAAGAATGTAACCATAGAATCTAGATTTAAACTTTGGGAAAAAGAAAATATGAAAATTATTGAGAAACTTAAAAATAATGAAGAGAAGTTAAATAAAATATTCATAGATGTTTATGGTTTAAATGAAGAATTATCCCCGGATGTACCCTATAAAGATATAACATTAAGGAGAATTGAGTTAGAAAGAGAAGTGAAATCTTTAATATCTTATGCAGTGGGATGTATTATGGGTAGATATTCAATAGATGTTGATGGGTTAGTGTATGGAGGTGGAAACTTCCAAGATAAATGGGATTTTAAAAATCATAGAGTTAAGAAAGTAGAAATAGATTACACTGGAAAAGTAAATGAGAATAGATGGGTTAATTCAAGTTTTATGCCTAAGTTTGATAATATAATGCCTATAACAGAAGAAAAATATTTTTCAGAAGACTTAATGACCAAGTTCATTGAATTTTTAAAAGCAGTTTATGGAAATGAAGTATTGGAAGAGAATCTTAACTTTATAGCCAATATTTTAGGCAAAAAAGATAGTGAAACTTCAAGGCAAAGTATTAGAAGATACTTCTTTAAGGAATTCTATAAGGATCATATAAAAGCTTATGGAAAGAAACCTATATATTGGTTATTTGATTCAGGTAAGAATGATGGATTTAAAGCATTGGTATATGCTCATAGATATGACAGCTTAACTGTAGCTTTATTGAGGACAGAATATGTTCATATTATGCAACGAAAATATGAAGGTGAATTGAGTACATTGGAACTAATAAAAGACTCACAGGAATATAGTGCTAAGGAAAGAGCGATAGCTAGGAAAAAAAGTGAAAAGTTAAAAAGGAAAATAGAAGAACTCATTGAGTATGATGAAATAGTTGCGTATATAGCTAATGAAAAAAAATCCATTAACTTAGATGAAGGAATTAAAGAAAATTATGATAAATTCCAAGGTGTCAAAATAATGAAAGCAAATGGGAAAGAAGCTAAGATGAATATTTTATATAAAATATAAGGAATTTATATTAAATCATATAGGGGTACAATTATACTTTATTTTATGGTAATATTTAATAGAGTTTTATATAAGGTAAACTTTAAATAAGATTACTACATATCTCATATTATAAAAAATGCTAAATTATATTATTAAGTTGTACTATATAAAATAGATTAAGCTAAAGTGTGAGGTAATTAATAAATATATAAGGTAAGGTGAGTAAAATGAATTATGAAATATTAGCAAATACAATTTTCCCTAACATTGATAAGGAGCCTGAGTATTATATTTCAAAGTATCCGAAGAGAAACCTTAAAGAAGGTGCCAAGGTTACTAGATATGCTCCAAGTCCAACAGGGTTTCAACATATAGGAGGAGTATTTTCTGCATTAATAGATGAAAGAATAGCTACTCAAAGTGAAGGAGTTTTTTATTTAAGAATCGAAGATACAGATCAAAAAAGAGAAGTGGCTGGTGCTATAGAAGATACTATAAACACCATGCATAAGTTTGGGTTAGATTTTACAGAAGGTATGACAGGGGATAATACATCTAAAGGTGAGTATGGTCCTTATAGACAAAGCGAAAGAGAAGAGATATATAAAACTTTTGCTAGAGATCTAATTAAAAAGGGGCTTGCTTATCCATGTTTTTGTACATCAGAAGATCTAGAACAACTGAGAGAAAAACAAATTAGTGAAAAATTAACTCCAGGATATTATGGAGAATATGCAATCTGTAGAAATTTATCTCCAGAAGAAGCTTTAAAAAGAATAGGTGAAGGTGAAAAATATATTATAAGATTAAAATCCCCGGGTAATCCAGAAAACAGAGTTGAGTTTCACGATTTAGTTAAAGGTGATATCTCTTTCCCAGAAAGCAATCAGGATATAGTTATAATTAAATCTGATGGACTTCCAACCTATCATTTTGCTCATGCTATTGATGATGCACTAATGGGAACTACTACTGTAATTAGGGGAGAAGAGTGGTTGTCATCTCTTCCAATTCATATTCAACTTTTTGATGTTCTTGGATTTGATAGACCTGAATATGCACATACTCCTACAATAATGAAGTTAGATGGAGATTCTAAAAGAAAACTATCTAAGAGAAAAGATCCCGAAAGTGCAGTAAGTTATTATGATGAAGAAGGATATCCTATGATATCTGTTATAGAATATTTACTTAATATAATAAATTCTACTTTTGAACAGTGGAGAGAAGAAAATCCATCATCTGATTATCATGAATTTAGAGTATATCTAGATAAGATGAGTAGAAGTGGTGCTTTATTTGATATTGTAAAATTAAGTGATGTAAGTAAAAATGTAATTTGCAAGTTAAAGGCTGATGTGGTATATGACTACTATATAAATTGGGCTAAGAATTATGATAAGGAAATGTATGACATAGTAACTAACAATGAATTAATGTGTAAAGAAATATTCAATATTGATAAAGAAGGACCAAAACCTAGAAAGGATTTTGCTAAATGGAATGATGTTAAGGAAAAAATATTCTTCTTTTTTGATGAATTATTCAACAGTACTTCAGAAGAAATAGAGTTTCCTAAGAATATAGATTTAGCAGAAGCTAAAAGGGTAATAGAAGCTTATGCTAAGGCATATAATTTTAATACTGATAAGGATACTTGGTTTGAAGAGTTAAAAGTAGTAGCTGTAGAATTAGGGTACGCTACAGATAGAAAAGCCTTTAAGAAAAATCCTGGAAATTACAAAGGTATGGTTTCAGATGTAGCTGGATGTGTAAGAACGGCATTAACTTATAGAAATAATACACCAGACCTTTATACTATTATGCAAATAATGGGAGAAGGAAGAGTTAGAAATAGATTTGCTAAATTTTTAAAACTATAATTAGAAATATAGATAAAAATCATCTCTGTAATTTTATAGAGATGATTTTTTATCTATAACTGAAACATACTTATTGCCTTCAATATAGTACCTCCAAAGAAAATCTTTTGCCTCTTCAGCATAATCAATGCCAATTCTTTTAGAATATACAATTTTGAAATCTTTAAAATCGTCTGCATATAAGGATAATTCCTCACTTAATATAGAATGGGTATTTAAAGATTTGTCTATATTAAGGGCTATACATAGTTTTCCAGGACCAGAAGTGAGATTTAATATTTCTCGAGGCTTAAGCTTAGTAAAAGGTTTATTAAATCGGTTTTTACTCATAACTTCAATACCTTCTATTGGTTCAATGGCACGAATTAAGACTCCTTGAGGATCGTCTTCACAACCGGTTACTATATTCATACAGTTATACATTCCATATATTTTATATACGTAGGCTATACCAGCACTTTTAAATAAAGGTTCCGTTCTAGTGGTTTTCTTATAGTTATAGGCATGAGAAGCTTTATCAATTTTTCCCACATAAGCCTCAGTTTCTACAATTCTACCAGTGAGCTTATATCCCATATAATTCCGTACTATTATTTTACCTAAGAGGTCCTCAGCAACTTTTCTTGCGTCCCTACGAAAAAAATCAAGGGAAAGGTTTTCAAATTTCATAAATATCCTCCATATTTATTTTACAAATGTAATATTTAATCTTTTATACTATATAGTTTAGGTTAAAATCGCTTAGATTATTTATAATATAGCTATATAAAGATAAAATATCTAGTAATTTTCAATTAATTGAATTAAAATTTGAATTAATAATTTAAATCTGTACTATATATATGAAAAAATAAATATTAACTATTTGATGATAGCATAGTTTGAATTTTCAGGGAGGAATTATATATGAAAATTAAAAGAGAAACAGCGTTAATTACTGGAGCTTCGTCTGGAATTGGATATGAGCTTAGTAAAATATTTGCTCGAAATGGCTATAACTTAATTTTAGTTGCTAGAAGAATTGAAGTTTTAAAAAGGATTAAAGAGGAGCTATCAAAGATTTATGAAATACAAGTTATTATAATTGAGAAGGATTTATCTAAATCTCATAGTGGAAATGAGATTTTTAATGAAATTATAAATTTAGATATAAGGATAGATGTACTAATAAATAATGCTGGTGTAGGTTATTGTGGTCTATTTCATGAAATTAATATGGAAAGTCATGGTTTAGTAATACAAACTAATATGGTTGCTTTAACGGAGCTTACATATTTAATTTCTAATGAAATGATTAAAAATGGGAGTGGAAAAATCTTAAATGTGGCGTCTACTGGTGCTTATCAACCAGGACCTTATACTGCAGTATATTATGCATCAAAAGCTTATGTATTATCTTTAACTGAAGCTTTATCAATCGAACTTAAAAAGTATAATATTCAGGTAAGTGGACTTTGTCCAGGAACTACAAAAACAGATTTTCATCAAAGAGCTGGCAAAAGAGAATTAAGAGGAGCTATGTCGCCTAAGTTAGTTGCTGAAATAGGGTATAAAGAATTTATGAAAGGAAGAAGCATAATTATACCTGGGATTAAAAATAAAATTGCTATAGGAATATCTAAGGTTTTACCTAGAAAACTATTGGGAAAAACCGTTGGATTTATCCAAAATTCGGCTATTTTACTTAATAAGTAATATTTTCGTAGGAAATGTATTTATAATAATGTATAATTATATATTATATGGCTTTAATTTCATATAGAGGGGGTAAAAATTTGAAAACACAAGATGTATTTTGGGGTATAATCGGAATTCTTATTGTGACTTTAATCATAGTTTCTATATTTAATATAAGAATTAGAAGTTCAATAAGAAGGTTAACTAATGAAATGGAGAAAATTGCTCAAGGTGATTTAACAAAGAAACTAAAGGCAAACAAAATTAAAATAATAAAAGAACTAATAGTTTATTCCAATGACTTTATGATAAAGGTTAGAAGGCTTATAGGAAAATCTACAGAAATTAGTGATAGGATACTTATAAACTGTGATGTCTTAAGTAAAGATATGAAAAATATGGAGTTACATGTGGTTGAAAATGTAGAATCTATAACCACCATATCGGATGATATGAATAATCAGGTTGATAAAGTTGTATCTGTTAGAAGTGATATAGAAAGTATTGTTTTAAATCATGGAACTATGGTTAGAAATTCTCATAGCGTGGAAAAAACAGCTATGTCAATGATGGAATCTGTAAGTGAAAGCAAGAGTGAGTTTGATAAACTTATTAATAAGATGGAAAAATCACTATGTTTGGAAAAGGAACTCTCTCTTAGGATAAAAGCCTTAGAAATTGGTGCACAAAAAATTCAAGATATATCTGATACTGTAAAAGAAATAAGTGGTACTACAAATTTATTATCTTTAAATGCATCCATAGAAGCTGCAAGAGCAGGAGAAGCTGGAAGAGGTTTTTCTGTAGTGGCTGAGGAAATAAGAAAGTTGGCAGAAATGTCATCTGTACAAGCAGATGAAATTCAAAAGATAACAGATAATGTTCAAAAAGATATATATGAATTTGGATCTATAATGGAAGATGATTTATCAGTTATAAAAGAATCTATTTCATACGCTAAGAAAAATAGTGAAAATTTTCATACTATATCTAGTTCTAGTATGAATACATTAAACTCTATACAAGAAATAAATAAAGCTATTGAGGAGCAAAATGTAAATTTAAGGAATATAGAGCTATCTATAAATAGTATTTCTAATTTTGTTTCTAAAACTACCATTCATGTACAAAATACAGCAGAAAGTTCTAAGGCTCAACTTAAGGTAGTAAAGCGTGTTTCTGATAATATCAAAGAAGTTGTAAATATGAATAAAGATATGAAGCTTATAATATCATCCTTTGCACAAAATTATATTTTAGATGAAGATACTGAAAAATATATAAATAATGCTAAAAATATTTTGAATAGTGTTGCAAAAGAAGGCTCAATAATATGTTTAGAAGAAACTAAGTGTAATAAAACATTAAAAGAATTTGTGAAAAAATATCCGTTCTTTTATCTATTATCAGTTATGGATATAAATGGAGATACTAAAGGGATAACCCTTGAGGGAAGCAGGGAAGAGTTATATTGTAATTATTCTCATAGACCCTACTTTAAAGAATCCATTAAAGGATTAGTATATAAGTCAGAGCCCTATATATCTTCTGATACTGATGGATATTGTATAGCTCTTTCAGTACCTATAAAGAATAATAGTGGACAAGTGGTAGGTATTGTAATGGGAGATTTAGTATTAGAAAAGAATTAAAATGAAGGGGCTTTCGCAAAATAGATAACTCTATTTTGTGATTGTCCTATCAAAA
>NZ_DGRF01000007.1:0-12486 GCF_002390995.1 Clostridium sp. UBA4395 | reverse complement strand
TTTTTAAAGTGTCTATGCTATAGGTTCCATTTTAAGGTATTCCTACAGCTTTAATTTTTCCAAGGAAGTAAAATTCTTTTGAAATTTTATCATCCTTATTTTTTCTCAGGAATAAGCTAATTTCAACACCGGTTTCTTCAGCTCTATAAGCTTGTACAATATCATCAGAAGTTATTGTTCTACCTGACTTTGATATAGCAATTAACTGAGACGGAGATAGAAATCTATCTTCATAGTTAATAGTATTAGTAATATCTTCAGATTTCTCATAGTTGATAAATACAGGGTAGGTTTTAGTGTTTTTATCAAATTTATATCCACCAATGTTAAGTGCAACTTCTCCTTTTTCCCACTGAAGTAATCTACAAACATCCTCATAGGTATATTTTTGATACAACTGAAAACTCGTATTCATATAACTTTTACTGTAGAATTTTTTATATCTTTCCATTCCAAAATGTATTAACTCCTCAACTATATATTTAAAATCCCTATTTTCAAGATGGTTCTTAAAGGATTTAGAAATTTTATAATCAGAATCTGATACTTCTAAAAAAACACATTTTTCATAAGTTTTTTTACCAGTGCCAGTGGGAAATTCATTTGTAAGAACATTAACCACATTAGTTTCAGTGGTAGCTTTAAAATCTATATTATAATCATCTTTTAGCTCTTTTTTTAGTCTATGGATTAGATTGGCTTCATGGTTAATAGCAAGCTTAAGCATAAGCAGTTCATGAATTCTTTTACCGGAAGCTAGCTTTTTAGAGATGAATTCAATAAATAATTCTTCAGACTCATTAAGTTCTATAGCATAGTCCTTCTCATATTTTTTTAAGAATTTATAGTATGAACCCAGGCTTTTATTATCAAATATTCTTAATGGGTCAATAGATTCATAAGTATCAAAATCTGTTAAACTTGGTATTCTACCAATCTTTTGCTTAAGATTATTGTAACTTTCTTTAATTAGCTTAATATCATTAAAATTAGCTTTATCAATGGATTCAAATATTTTCTTTTTAGATATTTCATCAAAATTAATAGTGGAGCAACCAGGTATTATTCTTGTTCCTTCCATAACATATTTTCTAATGGAATCTTTATTAAAGGTTCTATCTCCAGATAAAGCAATGGGAATTAAAAAATTGCTGTTATAGTTTCCTATAAAATCTATAATAACAACATATTCTTTAAACTTATGTTTTCTAAGTCCTCTACCTAATTGTTGAACGAAAATTATAGCTGACTTAGTTGGCCTTAACATAACAACTTGATTAACAGCAGGTATATCTACACCTTCATTAAATATATCAACTGTGAAAATATAATCTAGAGAGTTATTTAATTCTTCTTGCTCTAAACGTTGAATTGCTGCCTCTCTTTCATCCTGAGTATTTTCTCCAGTTAAGGCTACTGTTTTATAACCGCGAGTATTAAATATATTTGAAAGTTGAATGGCTTCCTTTTTATTACTACAGAATATTAACCCTTTTACTCTTTCACCACAATATCCATAAAAATTAATCTTATCAATGATATGATTAATTCTTTCTTCAGCTACTAAAGCTCTAAAGTCTGATTTTTCCTCTAATTCCACGCCATTAACACTAATATCAGATACACCAAAATAATGGAATGGACAAAGTAAATCTTCTTCTAAGGCTTGTTGAAGACGTATTTCATAGGCAATGTTGTAGTTAAACATTTTAAAAATATCAAAGTCATCACTTCTTTCTGGGGTAGCTGTCATGCCAAGTAAGAATTTAGGATTAAAATATTCAACTATCTTTTGATAACTATTAGCTCCTGCCTTATGAACTTCATCGATGATAATATAATCAAATTCATCTTTGCTAAAACTTTGAAGCACCTCATCCTTTGATAGTGTTTGGACTGTACAAAAGATAAAGTCTTTATTAATTTCCTTTCGGTTTCCAGAGAGAATTCCCATGCTTCGAGTATCACCAAATACATTTTGAAAGCTATTTAAACCTTGATTGGCTATTTGTTCTCTATGTACTATAAATAGAGCTTTTTTAGGATTATAATTTCTTAACTCAAAAGCAGATAGATAAGTCTTTCCAGTACCAGTAGCAGAAATTAAGAGAGCCTTATCTGCACCGTTTGCTCTGAGCTTATTTAATCCTTGAATAGCAGCTACCTGCATTTTATTTGGCTTAAGCTTATATTGTGATAGTCTTGGAACGTTACTTTTTCTTGCGTATTCAATTTGCTTTTTATAAATATCTTCATAGGTTTCTATCCAATTTAAAGTTAAGTCATCAGCATCCTTCCAAAGCTCCTGAAATTCATCAATTACATTTTCAGTTAAGGAACCTGCCTCTAAAGAGGAAATTTTTAAATTCCATTCCTTATTTTTTGTTAATGCTGATTGAGTTAAATTCGAACTTCCTACAATTAATTTATAATGATCTTCATATTTAAATATATATCCTTTAGTATGAAAGTTTTCTTTGCTATATAACTTAATTTCAATATTTGAAAATTCAAGTAGCTTCCTTAATGCTTTAGGCTCACTGAAATTCAGATAATCTGTAGTTAAAATTTTACCCTTAACGCCTTTTTTATTTAAGTATTTCAAGGTTTCTAGTAAGGGGGTTATGCCACTACTTGTAATAAAGGCAACGGATATAAAAAACTCTTTACATTTAGTTAATTCAGAGGTTATTTCATTTAAAACCTTGCTACCTTTTGAATAGTCATTTACTATTAACTTTGGTGTTAAAGCTAAATTTGAATGGATTAAGCTATTTACTAAACCAGTTTCACTAGCTTTAATAATCTCATCTTTAATTATATTTTTATCATTTGTATCCATATCAATAGTCTTAAAGTTAATACTTACTGGTGTATTAACTATATCTGTTTTAGTTATAGTACTCATATTTACCTCACATTTAAATTATCATAGTTAAAGTGTAAATAATTTCATCAATTTTTATATTATAACATAATTATATGATATGGATTTTACTATATAATGATATAATGTATTTAAATAGAATTTATCATACTAAAGGTAAGGTGAACTGTGAATATTAAAGAATACTTGATATTGAAATAAAGTAAATTAAATAAATAATTTATAGGGAGATGGCATTGAAATGGGTACAGAGTTTAGTTTAGTTAACTATTTAAATGAAGGGGTGGAAAGCATTGTAAAGGGTGCAATGAAGGCTTCTTTTCAAAATCCCAAAGAGGCAAAGTTCATTATGAAATATATTTTAGAAAGCAAAAAAGCTGCTAAAAAAAGAAAAGCCTTTGAAGAGAAGGGACAACATATTCCACCTTTCCTAATCTCAAGCATCACTAGTAGCTGTAATCTCTTTTGTAAAGGGTGTTATGCAAGAGCAAATAATTCCTGTGGTGAAAAGTCAAATAAAGATCAAATGACAAGTGATAAATGGGAAGATATATTTAAACAGGGGAAAGAACTTGGAATTTCTTTTATATTACTAGCTGGTGGAGAACCTTTAATGAGAAAGGATGTTATAGAAAAAGCGTCTAAAATTAAAGAAATTATTTTTCCTATATTCACAAATGGGACTATCATTGATGAAGAATATATTAAGCTATTCGATGCTAATAGAAATCTTGTGCCTGTTATTAGTATTGAAGGTGATGAGAACAAAACTGATGCTAGACGTGGTAAAGGAACCTATGAACTTCTCATAAATAAAATAGATTCACTTAAATCTAAAGGAATATTATATGGAGCTTCTATAACTGTTACCACAGAAAATATCTATAATGTGGCTAGTAAAAAGTTTATAGAAGAATTATATAACAGAGGTTGCAAGTTAGTAATTTTTGTAGAGTATGTACCAGTAGTTGCTTCAACTAAAGATTTAGCACCAACTGATAAAGAAAGGACTTATCTTGAAAGTGAACAAGCTCGTCTTAGAGAAATTTATGAAGATATGATTTTCATTTCTTTTCCAGGAGATGAAAAACATTCAGGAGGATGTCTTGCTGCTGGAAGAGGTTTCTTTCATATTAACACAAGTGGAGGAGTAGAGCCATGTCCATTTTCACCTTTTTCAGATACAAGTTTAAAAAATTCTAGCTTGTTAGATGCATTCCAATCACCTTTATTTAAAAAATTAAGTGCAGAAGAAATGCTTCTTGGTGAACATAAGGGTGGATGTGTATTGTTTGAAAAAGAAGAAGAAGTAAAAAGGCTTTTGATATAAAACAAAAAAATATAAATTGTACTTAAGAGGTGTAATATATGGAGAATGTAGAACTAACAAATATGGTTATGATAATGGATAAAATAAATAATAAAGTTCTTGTTCAGAACCGCATTAAAGGAAATTGGACTGGCATAGCTTTTCCAGGGGGACATGTAGAAAAGGGTGAGTCTATTGTAGATTCAGCCATCAGAGAAATTAATGAGGAAACTGGCCTAGTAGTAAATAATTTAGAAATTTGCGGTGTTAAAGATTGGTATAGGGCAGAAGATAATAAAAGGTATATGGTTTTTCTTTTTAAAACTGATTCATACCAGGGAGATTTAATAGAGTATGGTGAAGAAGGTCATGTATTTTGGCATGATATAGATAAACTTCATTTATTAAATCTTGCCCATGGATTTGATAGGATGGTTAAAATAATATTAGAGGATAAACTTAATGAGTATTTTATTACAGAGAATCAACAAAGATCTGGTTGGAATCATATAATAAAATAAATTAATTACATGGGAGATACTTACAATGAATATAAAAACAAATGCAAAAAGAACAAACGTAAAAAAAACAAACGTAAAAAAAACAAATGTGAAAAAAAGAAATATAAAAAAGAAATATAAGAAGATAAATATTAATAAAAAAGTAAGACGTTTAATATCAATAGTAGTTATATTATCCATAGTATATATAGGATGTGGAAAAGTTAAAGAAATATTTAATAAATTAAGTATAGATGATAATAAAGAAGAATTACAAGAAAATACCTATATAGATAAAATACCAGATGAAGTATTAAATTCAAATGATTTAACTGTACAAAATTTATTGCAAATGTCAAAAGATTACCCTGAAATTGGTGCTATTCTAAGTAACTTAAGTTTGTATCCAAAAGAACTTCTGGAGTTAGCATCTAAAAAAGTAGAGGTAATAGATTTTGTTGCTGATTACCCTAATTATAATCCAGATTTCAATAAACGAATATCTATAAAACAAGATTATCAAAGAGGGAAAATTCCACTTTTTCTACAATGGGATAAAAGATGGGGATATGAAAAATATGGATCAAACTTTATTGCGATTAATGGTTGTGGACCTACGGCTTTAGCTATGGTAGCAGTAGGGCTTACAGGTAATACAGATATTAATCCAAAGGTTGTAGCTGAGTTTAGCAGTGAGAATGGATATTTAGTTGATGGAGTAGGATCAAGTTGGACTCTTATGACTGAGGGTGCAAAACATTTTGGTTTGAATGGTACAGAAGTACCTTTAATTAAGTCTGAAATCTTAAATATTTTAAGAAGAGGACAACCTATAATAGCCAGCATGGGACCAGGAGCATTTACGACAGATGGCCATTTTATAGTATTAACCGGTGTTAATAGTAAAAATAATATAATAGTAAATGATTCAGATAGTAGAAAAAGAAGTAGACAAACGTGGAATATAGATATTTTTATGGAACAAACTGAGAATTTATGGACATTCACAACTGAATAAATTATTAAGTTTAGTTAATATAAATCAAGTTACTTAGTGGGAAGTTACTATTATGGATAAAAGAATGATCTATGAAGTAGAAACAAGGTCTTAGGTGTAAAACTTAAGACCTTATCTATATATTTATTATTTTGAGAATCTTTCTGGATTATTGCCGATTTCATTACATAAAGATGTGATTACGTTGCATGTATTAGATAAGTTTTCTTTATTGATCTTATCAGCGGTATCTTTATCCGTATGGTAGTCAACAAATGGGCCATATTCAAAATATGCCACTGGTATACCAGCTGCTTCAAAAGCTACATGATCACTTCTGTTACTTTCATCTCTTCTATTATCGTATTGGAAGTTATTCATACAACTTACTGCTAAATCAGCAGTTAAAGAATCCTTAGAGCTATCCATTGTGTAAACACATAAGTTATCACCGATACCAACCATATCGGCATTTATCATTGCAATAGTATTTTGTAAATCATCACTATTTAAAGATTGAACATAATAATTTGAACCCACTAAACCTATTTCTTCAGCACCAAATGCAATAAATTTAATATTGCAATCAAGGTTTTTCTTGGATAAAATCCTTGCTGATTCCATTACAGTAGAAATACCTGAAGCATTGTCATTTGCAGCTGGGGTATCTACTCCATCATAGTGAGCTCCAACTATTAAGGTTTTAGCATCTTTCTTTTTAGATTTTAAGGTTGCAATAATATTTTTAGATTTACTATCTAGACACTGACTATCAACCTTTAGTGTGGCTTTAAGGCCTTTTTTTGAGGTTATTATGGTTGAATTAAGATATTCTGCATCAGCTTTAGATATTGTAACAGCTGGTATTTTTGTAGGTTCAACTAGGGTAGCAGATAGAGGTTCTTTGCTATTAGGATCAAAAAATATAACACCTACAGCACCCAATGCAGTAGCTCTTTCAGTTTTATTTTTAAATGTATCACCACCACGTTGAATAATAACAAGTTTATCTTTTACTTTAGCTTTTTCCAAATCAGCTTGTGTTCCCATATATCCATTAACGACTTCTGAAGTTAAGCCTTCCTTTGGAGTCTCTTTACTAAAGGTTAAAGCCTTAGATTCAACAACTTTACTTTCAGGTATATCTATTTTTACTTCTACATCATTACATTTAAATGCGGTTACAGGAAACTCTTGTTCATCAACACTAAGTCCCATGTCTTTAAACTCTTTAGAAATATATGATGCTGCATCCTTTTCTCCATCAAACCCTGTTATTCTAGCATCATCCTTTGCTGAAAGTTTCTCTATAGTGCTATATATCCTATCTTCAGAAATATCCTTTGAAAAATCTTTGAATTTTATGCTAGTTATATCACTTAAGCTAGAGGACTTGTCTTTAACACCATTACAACCCACAAGTGATGTTATAACAATTAAAGAGCAACATATACATATTATTTTTTTGGTGCCTTTCAAAATTAATCCCTCCCCAAAATTATTAGTAAGTATAACCTTTGTTTTAATCTTAAAATAGATAAAATTTTATACTCCTTTCATTTATAACTAAATAGTATTTGTAATGTAGTTAGTACAATTCAACATATGCTATTTGTAAATTATATGAATATATTAACACTTAATTACATTTAATTCTAGTAATAAATTAAGCACACTAACACTTTTTATGAACTTTATTTATTAAAGATTTTAATACATAAAGTTTATCCTAAATATTAGAAATAATGTTATAATATTAGTACGATTATTAACAAAAATAAAAATAAATTATTATGAAGTGGTGGAACAAATGAAAGAGCTATCAGACTTATTTAAACCCATAACTAATAATATAATAAATAAATCAGATACTTATAGAGAAGTTGAGCCATGTGATACTTTAAAGCCATATATAAGATGCTTTTGGGGAAGTCCAGTGCCGTATAGAAATAAGGAAATAACTAAAGAGGGGGATAGAAACAATATTGTGATTCCAGATTGTTGTATGGATATAATTTTTGATATAGATTATAGTACTAATAAAGTGAATAACCTATTTTGTAGTATAAATGATTCTCCTTTTTATACAGAAGAGGTTAAAAACTCAGCGTTGATTTCTACCTTTGGTATCCGATTTAATTTTTGGGCTGTGCATTTATTTACAGATAATCAATTGCCTAAAAAGTGTAATGAGTTTGCAATTGTAGACCAATATTTTATGGGTTTAAGAAAAGAAATTGAAGATATAGTTATATATTATCCTAAGATTGAAGAAAGAATATATTACATAGAAAAGTTATTGCTAAGAAGATTATTCAATAAGAATTTTAGAAATAAAAATTTATTAAATGGAGTATATTATATTTTGAAATCTAAAGGGGTAACTACAATATCAGAGATTAGTAATTATATTTCTGTTAGTTCTAGACAGTTGGAGCGTATCTTTGGAGAATATATTGGAATAACTCCTAAGAAGTGCTGCAGTTTAGTTAGATATCAAAATATATGGAAAGACATAGCTTTTAAGAGAGATTTTAATCTTAGTAATATTACTTATAGTTATGGTTATTGTGATCAAGCTCATATGATAAATGACTTTAAAAAATACCATGGAAACACTCCTATGAAAGCTATAAACGAGTTAATTAAATAGAATGTCGCATTTTTACAATACTAAAGGTGCTTAATGTATTAACATTAAGTTATGAAATAAAATTTGTGAGGTGTACTATGAAAAAGTTAAAGATGAGCCAATTTAAAAATATAGAGGAGCATATATTTAGTGATGGTAGAGATATTGAAAAAGTAAAATGGAATTATATTTTTAATAAGGGAAGTAAAGAGGATATAGTATCAGAACTAATAAAATATCAAAATGAGGATGGTGGTTTTGGAAAGGGATTAGAAGCTGATATGCTATTACCATCATCAACAAGTATAGCATCTACTGAGGCCGTTTTTATTGCATATGATTATGACCTTAATTGTGAGGAGCCGTGGTTTGGAAATTTATTAAATTATTTTGAAAAAACCATTGAAGATACGCCATCATTCTGGGAGAAGGTTCCAAAGGAAGTTGAGAACTTTCCCCATGCACCATGGTGGATATATGCTCCAGATACAAAATTTACTCCTAACCCGTGTGCTGTTGTGGCCTCAGCTTTTATCAAGTATGGTAATGCTGTTCAAAAGGATATAGGTAATAAAATTGCAGCTAGATGTATAGAGTTTTTAAATAGTAATGAAGAGTGTTCTGACCATGATTGCTATTGCCTACAAAGACTATTTATAGTTTTAAAAGAACTAAATTCAAATTTGATTAGTGATGTAACTATAAGGTCTATGGAAAGAAGAATATTAGACTGTCTTTGTATAGATGAAGGTAAATGGATGGAATATGTATCACAACCTTTAGATTTAGTAACTTCACCTGAGTCACAATGGTATAAATTAGTTGAAGCCTTTATAGAAAAGAACTTTTCCTTTTGGATTAATACATTAAAGGAAGAAGGTTTTTGGCAACCTAATTTTTCTTGGGGAGTAGATAGTGAAGTAGCTAGAAATGTTACTAAAATTTGGACTTGCTACATAGCCGTGAAAAGAGCCAGGGTTTTCAAAGCTTTTGGGTTAATAAATTTATATTAATTTTAAATTAATATGTAAATAAGTTTTCAATTTAATAGTGGTGTCTCGCCTCCACAATAAAACCCATGACAATACAGTAATGTGTTGTGGTGGGTTATTTTATGTATAGGATATATTCTTAGGTTTGCTATGTATTGGGAATTATTTCTAATAGATTGTAGAGTGGGGTAGTATTAATAAACTCATATTTTTATGATAATATTATTACAAGCTTATTAGAAGATAAAATTAATGAAGGAAACTTAAGAGGAGATAAAAATGAAATATCGCGAAAATATTAAAAATTCAAGAAGAATAATTATAAAAATTGGTACTTCAACCTTAACCTATGACAATGGAAACATAAACTTAAGAAGAATTGAAAAAATAGCCATGGCAATATCTGATTTAATAAATAGTGGTAAAGAAATAATCCTTGTAACATCTGGATCAATAGGTGTTGGAGTAAGTAAAATGAACTTAAAGGAAAGACCAAAAACTATTAGAGAAAAGCAGGCAGCAGCATCTGTAGGGCAAGTAGCACTTATGAATATTTATAGCAAACTATTTGGAGAATATGGCTATTCAGTAGGTCAAATACTTTTAACAAGAGACATTATAGAATGTGAAAGAAGTAGAAATAATGTTGTAAATACTTTTGAAACTTTGCTAGAAAGCGGAATAATTCCAATAGTAAATGAAAATGATAGTGTATCTATAGATGAAATTGAAAACATATCTAAATTTGGAGATAATGACAATCTAGCAGCAATAGTTTCTACTATTGTGGATGCAAATCTTTTAATAATACTATCAGATATTGATGGTTTCTATGACTCTAATCCAAGAACAAATAAGGATGCAAAGCTTATAAAAGAAGTTAAATATATAACGGAAGAAGTACTAAATTTTGCAGAAGGGGCAGGAAGTAATTTAGGTACAGGTGGCATGGAAACTAAAATACATGCAGCGAAGCTTGTAACTGATAATGGTACAAATATGATATTAGCAAATGGAAAAGACCCAAGTAAACTTATTGATATATTAAATGGAGACGATGTAGGAACTTTATTTCTGGGAAAAGAAAGATAAACAAAATATGAAGGGAGTAATTTTAGATGGAAGAGTTAATTTTAAAAGGGAAAAAAGTAAAAGAAGCTGCGTACATATTATCAAATATTTCAACAAATGAAAAAAATAAAGCTTTAAATGAAATGGCAAAAGTATTATTAGAGAATGCTAGGGAAATAATAGCAGCAAATAAAATTGATATAGAAAATGCAAAAAATAAGGGAACATCAGAAGCAATAATAGATAGATTGCTTTTAAATGAAGATAGAATCAAAGGGATGAGTGGAGGTTTAACACAAGTAGCAGGACTAGAAGACCCTGTAGGTGAAGTAAGTTCAATAGTAACTAGACCAAATGGACTACAAATAGGAAAAAAAAGGGTACCTCTAGGAGTAATAGGAATAATATACGAGGCAAGACCAAATGTTACTTGTGATGCAGTAGGACTATGTTTAAAATCAGGTAATGCAACAATACTAAGAGGTGGAAGTGAAGCTATAAACTCCAACAAAAAAATAGTAAAAATATTAAAAAAAGCCTTAGAAAAAACTAAGTTACCAGTAGATTGTATTCAATTAATAGAAGATACAAGTAGAGAAACTGTTAAAAATATGATGAAGTTAAATGAATATATAGATGTGCTAATACCAAGAGGAGGCGCTGGACTAATAAAATCAGTAGTAGAAAATGCTACAATACCAGTAATAGAAACTGGAACAGGGAACTGCCATGTTTATGTTGATAAAAATAGTGACTTAGAAATGGCAAAACAAATAGTTATAAATGCAAAAACTACTAGACCAGCAGTTTGCAACTCTGAGGAAAAATTACTTGTTCATGAAGATATAGAAAAAGAATTTATTCCAGTAATAGTTGATGAGTTAAGACAAAGAAAAGTAGAAGTTAGAGGAGATAAAAAGTCTATAGAAATAGTAAATGACATAATACTAGCAAATGAAGAGGATTATTATAAAGAATATTTAGATTATATAATTTGCATAAAGATAGTAAAAGATATAGATGAAGCTATAACTCATATAAATAAATATGGCTCAGGCCACTCTGAAGCTATAGTAACAAATGATTATCAAAATGCTCAAAAATTTCATCAACAAGTAGATGCATCAGCAGTTTATGTGAATGCTTCTACTAGATTTACTGATGGAGAGGAATTCGGATTTGGAGCAGAAATAGGCATAAGTACTCAAAAACTACATGCGAGAGGTCCTATGGGACTTAAAGAGCTTACTACCAATAAGTATATAATATTTGGCAATGGTCAAATAAGATAATAACTAAGGAGTGAATCAAGTCATTTTGGTTCACTCCTTTTGTCATTTTTATTTTGCATAGTAAGGACTCGGAAGATAATCTGAATATATTTATATATAGATTCAAATAATATAAATATATTATTTAGAATAACAAAGGTGTAGAAGGTAGCAATTCCATATATTGCTTATTTTCCAGGTATATTAAGCATAGTGTGTTGGGTATTTATATGGTCAGGCACAGAAGTTTATTTTTTTGAAAACCGACAAATAAAATCGGATATAAGGAAGTGGTATAATATTATTAATTGAAATGTGCATAAAAAATAGACATAAAGAATGGAGAATTCTACATAGATTAAAAGTATTAATAAGGTCATTAAATAAAAGATTATATGGAGGATTATAAATACTACATTTCATATCTAACATTAAAATGGGGCTGTAGCACTAATTTTTTAGTGTGACAGCCCTATTTTTTATCCATGATATATTAAATAAATATTTAGCTAATAGAGAGTGTGAAATTATTTCTGTAAATAGCTTTCTATGATAATTATTTTAAAGGCATGGAGGTCATGATGTAGCTACCATGCCTTAATTTTAATATAATAGTAAATAAATTACATGTCAAGAACACCCTTAAATCGGGTGTATTTTTTTATATCTTAGCCGCAGGCTTTAAGGAAGTCTTCCTTCATACATTATGGACAGTTCTCCATAAACCTTTCCCCAGTTTCTAAGTGGTAAACTCCATTTTTTTGTGGCTTCAAAAGTTGCTAAGTACAATGCTTTTAGCAACGACATATCACTTGGAAATACACTTC
>NZ_DGRF01000029.1:0-29722 GCF_002390995.1 Clostridium sp. UBA4395 | reverse complement strand
AAAGACCATTTGGTTTTCATTACCATCGATTACTTCCGACGACTCTTACTATTCTACTAGATAATCTCTTATCTGTCAACATTTTTTAAGAAGTTTTCCTCTTAATTTCTTGTTGTTTTCTGCCGCATCTCTCAGCGACAAGACTTATCTTATCATGATATGATAGCTTGTTTTTTTATAATAACCGCATTATGTTAAAAGAAATACATATTTCTTTTATTTCCTTATAATAGCTATATAATTCTATTACTGATACACCAGGCAATATTGTTACCAGCGATTTCAGTGTTCCTTGATTTCTAATGATTATAAGTTTAAATATCAAACTAAACTTTGCCTTTTTCTTTAAAATTACATTGCAAAATTTTAATAATTTAATATCAAGTTGAAGAGCGTGGACAAAATCCACGCTCTTCAACTTAGAGATATTATATTAATTCCAATCTTTATCAATAATATCAAACATCATTTTCCCAACTCTTGCTAAAGAACTAACTCCATAAACATTAGATGGTAAATTTCTTGACATAACAACAAATACAAAATCACCTTTTTCTAAATTTAATAACACAATATCATTTTCTATTCCTTCTAAACTTCCTGCTTTATGTGCCGTTTTAACCTTAAAACCTTTAGGCCAATAAAATGATATCCCTGTGGTTAATTGATTCCTCCTAATAACTTCTAAAATAAATTTACTATGTTCTCCATTTAACACTTTCCCTTTGCTTAATAGTGCTAAACCTTTACATAGATCATAGCTTGTAGTTATATTTTCATTATCAAAGTCTTCTTTTTCACCTGATGGATATTTTTTTATAAATGTAGATGTTAACCCCATATCATGAATGATACTGTTTATCCTATCTTTGCCTATAGTGTTTATAAGTTTACACGCTGCTGTATTATCACTTTGAATAAGCATTGCAACTATTAACTCTTTAATACTATATTGTCTACCTTCTAATTCATGTATAATACCAAAAGATCCCGAAACCTTATCATCATTTGTTATTGTTACTAATTGATCTAAAAATATATTAGTAGATTCCACTTCTTTCATTACTGCCATAGCAATAGGAAGTTTAATACAACCAGCAGCTACCATTTTAAGATCTTCATTAAACCCATAAGTATAATCGCTTTTTAAATCTGCAAAATAAAAACTATATTCCCCTTCTCTTGTCTCTAAATAACGTTTGATTTCTTTCATACATACCCTCCACATGCCAAATGGTAATATCAATTTATAACTAGCTATATTATAATTTTCTTTATATATTATGTCAAATTTCTGACTATTGTAAAAAATCAATAAAGTGATATACTTTTTAGATTATATCACTTTATTATTCATACCAAATGAGTTAATATACAGTACTTTTATGGTGTAGTATCCTAATTGTAATATATAAATGCTTATTACGCATTTATATAATCCCTATATTATTCATTTAAACGTCTTATATTTACAAATACTTAACTTATTTATTTTATTTTTATATTATATATAAGTTAAGTAACTATTACCTCAAAATTGTAAAAATCAACAATTATATTCCTGCACACAAAGCTTGCGGAAAGGTAATGTAATCCACGTCCCTAGTTTTCTCTTTTCCCCTTTCTTCTATTTCTTTATAACCACCTGTCGTAAGGGATTAGTACCGTCTAATGAAATTTCTATAGTTGTAACACCTTTTTCTATAGATAAATTATAATAGGTGTCAACCTTAATAAAATCTCCATTATTTACTCTAACATAAAACTCCTCAACCATTAAACTATTCATAAATGCTCCTAAGGTAAATTTTATATAGTTATCATCATCTTCCTTTACATTAGTTTTTGCAAATATAATAGTAGGAATTTTATCTAACTCATTGTTCACTTTTTCTTCATAAGGATTAATGTTAAATAAAGATTCATTATCTACAAATATAGTTGGTGGAATATAACCTTTAGAAGTTTCTAATTGAGCATCCATAACATCTTTTACATATGTTATGTATGAGTTTATTATAGATCCCTCATATTTACTGTTATCAATTCTTATACTGTAAGTACCTAGATGGTTATTTAATAGTTTTATAGACTTTTTATCTAAAACTCCATCTTCACTACTGCTAACCTTAAGCTGCGATAAATCTTTCTTTAGAACCTCAATGGCACTTAAAGGTTCATCCCCCTCTTTAAAATATCCACCTGTAACCACATCAAACATTATCCACTTATTAAAATTAGAATCCCATACTTCTAATACAGAGTAGTTTCCATTTAATCTATATTCTCCAACTCTAACCTTTATACCTATTGAAGATAACAATTCTTGAAGCACTGTATTATAATCCTTTTGTGAAACCTTTTTACCCGACATTAGAATTTTTAAAAGCTCTTCTCCATCTTTGTTAGTATCCATATCTGAAAGGGTTATTTCCCCTTTTTCATCTAACCATTTGTTTATATCTACACATTTCATAATTTCACTAGTATTTTTTCTAACTAAAGTCTCTACTTTATATTTACTTTTTAGGGTAGCTATTTCCGCTACAGTACTATCAATGTAATAAAACTTTATATTATCTCCTGAATATAAATTATCCCATTTTTCTACTTTAGCAGTATAATCATGTTCTTTGTCTCTTTGACTAAACATCCAAAATCCTACAACACTTAATATTATAACTAAAACACCTAATCCTATATTTTTTCTTTTTCTAGCTTTCAACCCATTACTCCCCTTTACATCTGCATATTGTTATATTTATATTCTATTATAAACTTTTTTCCAATAAAATAAAAGTTTTCTATACTTCATGACAAATTTTCGTTCTTTAAATTATTCTATCTCTATATAAAGAAAAGAAACTCATTTTAATCTGAGTTTCTCTTCTTTATAATCACTATTTATTACATCCAGGTGCCGCCTTCAATATATCTTCACTTACGCTATCAAATTTTTTAAAGTTTTCACGGAATTGTTTAACAAGCTCGTACACTTTCTTATCATACTCTTTTTTATCTTCCCAAGTATTTTTAGGTTTTAATATTTCAGAAGGTACATTTGGAACCTCTTTAGGTATAAGAACATTAAAGTTTTCATCCTTTTCGAATTCAGCATTTCTTAAATTGCCTTCTATAGCAGCCTTAACCATAGCTCTAGTATAAGATAAATTCATTCTTTTACCTACACCATATTCTCCACCAGACCATCCAGTGTTAACAAGATATACTTCTGTATTATTTTTTATAATTCTTTCTCCTAATAGTTTAGCATATACTTCTGGTTTCATAAGCATAAAAGGTTCACCAAAACAAGCAGAGAATGTAGCTTTTGGTTTAGTTATTCCTCTTTCTGTACCAGCTAGCTTACTAGTATATCCAGACATAAAGTGATACATAGCAGCTTCTTTAGATAATTTAGATATTGGTGGTATTACACCAAAAGCATCTGCAGTTAAGAATACTACTGTATTAGGATTCCCACCAACTCCACTTATTTCAACGTTTTCGATAAAATCTATAGGATATGCTCCTCTTGTATTTTCAGTTAAAGAATCATCATCAAACATTGGTCTATTATTCTCATCTAAAACTACATTTTCTAGTAATGCTCCAAATTTTAAAGCGTTATAAATTTCTTTTTCCTTTTCTTTATCTAACTTGATAGTTTTTGCATAGCAACCACCCTCAAAGTTAAATACTCCTTCATTACACCAGCCATGTTCATCATCACCAATCAGTTTTCTATCAGGATCTGCAGATAAAGTCGTCTTTCCAGTTCCAGAAAGTCCAAAGAATACAGCAGTATCACCATCTTCTCCAATATTAGCTGAACAGTGCATAGGAAATACACCCTTTTTAGGTAATAAAAAGTTCATTATAGAGAATATTGACTTCTTAATCTCTCCAGAATATTGACTTCCACCTATTAAAACAATCTTCTTTTCAAAATTAATTATTATAAAGGCTTCAGAGTTTACTCCATCCTCTTTTCCTTTAGCTTTAAAACCTGGCGCTACAATTACATTAAACTCAGGTATAAAACTTTCTAATTGCTCTTTTTCATATCTTCTAAATAATTGATTAGACATTAGAGCTTGTGATGCCAATTCATTGACAACTCTTATATTCATGCTATACTCTTTCATCGCTCCAACATAACCATCAAATACATATAAATTCTTAGCGGATAAATAATCTATAACTTGTGAATATAAATTATTGAAAATTTCTTCTTCTATAGGTAAGTTAACCTCTCCCCAATTAATTAAATCATTTACACTTTCTTTTCTTACGATAAATCTATCTTTAGGAGATCTCCCTGTATATTTTCCTGTTTTCACAACAAAAGCCCCACTATTAGCAAGAATTCCTTCTTCATTTTTAATAGCATGAGAAACTAACTCAGCATAGCTTAAATTTCTATAAATTTCCTTATTAGTATTAATTTTTAAATTATTTAAGTTAAAATCCATTTTACTACCCCCAAATATCTTCTAGGAATTAATGTAACACATTTTTTAATTTCCTAATATTATAATACTACTTTTCTATAAAAATGCAACAAATATTTTATTTTTCTTTATGAAATCATATTTTATTCAGATTTATTGCAAGTCTAACTTCATTATACTGCATTTAAAATATTATAACGAGATATAGTACATCACTTTTATCGGATTTTGCTAACTTTTAATATTTTTTTAAATCTAAATTAATATTTAAAATCATCCTTTCATTTTTATTTTTCAATGATGTCATTAATGTAGATATATGTTATAATATAAAATTGATATACTTGTAAATACTTAAATTAATTTATTAAAATAACTCTGAGAAATATTTAAAGGATGTGTGAAAAATTAAGATAAATTCATTTATAGCTATAGTCACTTCAAAAATCATATTAAAATTAAGTACCAAATTATTTAAAGGAGGTTCAAACTTTCCTGGTAAGGTCGCTTTAGCCTTAGACAGAGGTATATTATCAACAGTTGCTAAAGGTTATAAGGTAATTTTAATTACAGGTACTAACGGTAAAACTACAACCACTAGCATGATTTATAATATTCTTAATAAAGCCGGTAAAAATGCTATAACTAATAATACTGGTGCTAATATGAATACTGGAATAGTTGCATCTTTCATTTCTAATTTCAAATTTTCTAATAAGAATAAAGATATGTACGCGGTTATCGAAGTAGATGAAGCTTACCTTAAATTCATAACAAAATATATAAAACCTGAAATAATTACTGTAACTAATCTATTTAGAGATCAGTTAGATAGATATGGAGAAGTACATACTACTTATAATAAAATTTTAGAAGGAATACATAAATCTCCTCAATCTCTACTTGTTCTAAATGGTGATGAGTCTCTACTAGGTAAAATTGATACAAATAACCCTGTAGTTTATTATGGCTTTAATGTTCCTATTAAAGAAAATACAGTTTTAAATATAAATGCAGACAGCAAGTTCTGTAAATTCTGTAAGACTCCTTATAGTTACGAATTTATTACTTATAACCATCTAGGAAAATACCTTTGTGCAAATTGCGGTTATGAAAGACCTGAACTTAAATATCACATTGATGAAATAACAGCTTTAACTACCGAAGGCTCAGAGGTTGTTGTTAATGGAGAAAATTACTTTATAAATCAATCTGGAGAATATAACATATATAATGCTATTTGTGCATTATCTGTAACACTAGAATTAGGTATAGAATCAACTTCAATTAAAGCATCTTTACAAAATCAAAAGAGCACTTTTGGAAGGCAAGAGAGTCTAAATATAAATGGAAAAGAAGTAAAAATAATTCTTGTGAAAAATCCTGCTGGTTATAATCAAGCTATAAACACTTTGCTTCTTAATAATAAACCTATAAATTTAGCATTGATGTTAAATGATAATTATGCCGATGGTACAGATGTTTCATGGATATGGGATGTAGATTTTGAAAATTTAAATTCACTAGAAATAAATGATATTATAATCTCTGGTATACGTCTTTATGATATGGCTGTAAGACTAAAGATTGCTAATCTTAAAGAAGAAAACTTTAAAATCTGCGAATCCGATGATGAGCTTATAAATAATATAATAAGTGCTGAAGCAGAAACCACATATGTACTTGTTACATATACTGCTATGTTACATCTTAGAAAGTTATTGCACAGTAAAGGCTATATAAATAAAATTTGGTAAGGTTAAGGTGAGTTTATGGAAATTAATATATGTCATTTATATCCTGATTTATTGAATGTTTATGGTGATATTGGAAATATTCTAATTCTTAAACATAGGGCTGAGAAAAGAGGAATAAATGTTATAATAAGAAACGTATCAATAGGTGATGCATTTAACCCTGAAGATTTTGATATAGTGTTCTTCGGAGGTGGTCAAGATTATGAACAGTCCATAGTTTCTAAAGACTTAGTAGAAACTAAGAAACAAGGGATTACCGATTATATAGAATCTGGAAAAGTATTTATATGCATATGTGGAGGATATCAACTTTTAGGAAAAACCTATGAAACTTCTACAGGTGAGATTTTAGAAGGATTGGGTATATTAGATATTTATACCAAAGCTTCTAATGAAAGATTAATAGGCAATTCAATTATATATAATGAATTCTTTAATGAAACCTACGTAGGATTTGAAAATCATTCAGGTAAAACTTACATTGGTGATTTAAAACCTCTTGGTATAGTGAAATACGGATTCGGTAACAATGGTGAAGATAAAAAAGAAGGTTGTGTTTATAAAAATACTTTCTGCACTTATTTTCATGGAAGCCTACTATCTAAAAACCCCGAGCTTACAGATAGACTTTTATCTTTAGCCATAAAAAATAAGTATGATGAAGTTGAACTTTCCCCTCTAAATGATTCCTTCGAAATTAAAGCTAAAGATCATATTATAAAAAGATTTATAAAATAAAAATAGGTTGTTGCAAAGTGATTAAAAATCATTTTGCAACAACCTATTTTCATATTAAATCCTGATAAATAAAATTACTAACTAATAAAAACTTTTATCCATCTTAAAGGCCAAACTAAAATATTTTATTGAATCATTAACATTTCCCATATCATGATACATGGTACCTATCTTCATATACCTTTTACATATTTCACTCTTAGTTCCATATTTCATCAGAGCATCTAAAGAAAGCATCATATAAGTTTCAGCCATTATATAGTTCTTCTTCCTTTCGAATATCATAGCTTTATAGTAATATGCTTTTTCCATTATTGGAACAAGCTCTAGTTCAATAGATAAATCTAGCACTTCTTCTATATAGTTTAACACTAAATCGTAATAACCATACTCTATCAAACTTTTAACCCCATCAATTAAAAATTCACACAACTGTTCTTTATCACTTCTTGGATATTCACTCAATGCTCTTTCTACATAGACTAAAGCCTCGTCTTTAATTCCATTTTCAAACATAGCTTTTGCAAGATCATAATATGCTCTTGCTTTTTTATCTAGCAAGTTATCATATCTTTTTAAAGCTTGCTCTTCATAGTATTTAACTTCATCGCCACCTAAATAAATTTCTATAATAGCTAGCACTTTATATATTTCTGCATTTACATGCTCATTTTTATTAAATGAAAGTATTTCCTTTAAATCTTCACTAACTTTTTTTGCTTTAATTATATTATTACACATTATATAGATTACTACCTGATTATAAGTTGCCTTTATATATTCTACTGAGTCTTTTTTATCTAATTCAATAAGTTTCTTCCTTACTGTTGATATATAACTACCCGCTTGAGAACATTCACCATTAGTATATAAATATTTTGCTATATACATATAATAATTAATATGTAAAATTTCATCTTTAGATTTTTGACAAGAATTATAATATCTAGGTATGGTAGTGCTTAATTCCGCTGACATACCGTGATTCAAATAGTATTCAAATAGTATTTGAAATAGTTTACAACTCAAATCATAATAGTGATACTTTTCTGCATAATCTACATTGTATAGTACATCTTCTAAAGAAATTAATGGCGTCATAGAATTAAACTTTTCAATATTTGCTTCTATCTGTTCTCTTACACCATGTTTTAAATACTCCATATCTAATCCAAGCTTGTCTACAATAATTTCTAGAATCCAATCTTCTGGATCAACCTTATTGTTTTCTATACAACTCATTTTAGAAACGGAAATTTTATCTTCACATATATCTTTTAAAGTTAGACCTTTATATATTCTGGTCCTCTTTATTTTTTCTCCAGCCGATAATATTTCCATAGTTATCCCCCATTTTTAAAAATCCGTTAAGCATTTTGTTTCTTCAAGAATCCTAACCCCTTCATCTAAATATTTTCTAGCTTCTTCTTCTCTTCCTAAGTCCATGTAGAATTTTCCTAAGGTAATAGCAATCTCAGCACTTTCCTTATGATAATTCATTTTTTCTGTATAGTTTAAAGCATCTATTAAAGTTCTTTCTGCTTCTTCATACTTCTTCTCTAGTAACTCAATTTTATATTTAAGAATATGGTACTTATACATTAAAGTACAATCTGTTACACTTAAATTTTGCATATTAGATACTATCTGTTCTAGTACCTTTTTTGCATTTATTTCATCTTTTAACTTTATATAGTTATTACAAATCAACATTAAAGTATTAACAGTAGATTCCTCAGAAAGCCTTTCTTTAATAGCTTTAGCATCTAAAAGATATTCAAAGGACCTATCTACATATCCATATTCTGAAAACATTTCTCCTAGCCCTGACATTAAATCTGTAATTAAAATACTTTGTTGCCTAGTTCTAAAGAGACTCAAACTTTTTTCAGTGTATGCAATAGCCTGGTTTAAGTTACCCTCTTTAAACCTTACTTGTCCAATCTTCATAAATGATTCTCCATAGTTTCTCGAATCCTTTAGTTTTAAAAGTTTTTCTTCAGCATATTTCATATACTCTATTGCTTCTTTATCAATTCCCATTTTATTAAGAGTTTTGCTTATGTAATAATAAACCTTACCCATAGCAACTTCATTATATACATCACTTTCTTCAAACACCTTCTCTGCTTGTTGAAAATAGCTATATGCAGAATGATATGCATCAAGTCCAAGAGTAATTTTGCCTAGAAGCATAAATACTTTAATAATTTCGTCACTACAATTATATTTAATATATATATTATTAGCTGAAAGTAGTAACTCCTGAGCTTCATCATATTCTTTTTTCTTTTCATGTATTAAGGCTTTTAAATATAAATTGGTTGCCATATTTAATTGAAGATCATATTTTTCAATATATAAAAATGAATCTTCTAATGCATTCCAAGCTATCTCCAAATTATTGTTTAATATATTAGATTCCGCAATATTTTGATAGTATCTACAAATCTTACCTGCTTGCGTTTCTTCAGTCTCCATAAGATGTTCTACTGAAACCTTTAATGCACCTGCTAAATATTCTAACAAGTCCATGCTAGGATTAGATTTACCTGATTCAATTAAACTTATTTGACCAGCAGTTATTCTATCTCCAGCCAGATTTTTTAGAGTTAAATCAAGCTCCTTTCTCCTTTTTTTTATTTTTTCTCCTAAAGATAAAATTTCCATAAATTCATCCTCTTCTCTTAGCAAATGCTTCCTAATTACTTCAGATAATTATACCCTTATATTGTATCATAAACAAACAAAATACACAAAAATAAATGTCTTAAATTTTTATTAAATGTGAGTTAATTTAATAAGTTTTATTGTATTAAATTAAATTTTATTGAAAATAAAGATAGCTAGAGCAGAAAATCTGCTCTAGCTATCTTAAAGGAACCATTGCTTTATTAAACATATCTTCAGCTCTATGTTGAAACTTCTTAGCCTTTTTCCTTAATTTTCTTTTAGTTCTTCCATTCATTGAAGGCATTACGTAATTAACAGCTAAGGCTAAACTTGCTATCAACACCATAATCTTTAATAACATTTTCATAAAATACACATCCCTTCTCATTCTATACTTATCCACCTAAAATTCCATAGAATTTTCCATATAAATAAATATTTTAGGTTACAATAATATTTACTTACTCATAATTAGTAGATCTTAAGTATGTTTATAGGATGCACATATTTCTAATTTATATGCCTATAATTAATTTATTTTAAGTTTTGAATTAATTCTAATATGATTTTATCCTTAACCTCCATAGGTACACATTTTAAATATTTTTCTCTCTCATTTATATCTATACTATTTAAGTGTTCTCTTATTCTGGTAATGTGATATTTATCTTCAATTCCTATATTACTATGAACATCTAGAGATATAACGTTACTAATATTTTTCTTAATAATTTTAGAAAGTTTATTTTTAACGTCACTAGTAACAACCCTTAAAGTATTATTTTCAACAGCTTTATCTACTACAGAATTAAATTCTACCCCAGCACCACTTTTTGCCAACTCATCTGCAATATCATTATATAAATCATTAGTATGACTATCTACCTTAACAAATATAACGTTTATATTACCTTCTTTTTTTAACTTGTTAATAACTTCATAGTATTCCTTTGATAAAACTGTATTTCTCTCCCATGCGCCTGTTGCATGTTGACAGACTCCAGCATAATCATAAAATAATACTATTTCTCTACAATTATTATCTAATGCATATTTTACACCATTTATAGCAGCCTTCAGCTCTCCATTTACTTGCCTTTGATTGCACTGATTACTCTTGCCTCCACCATAGTTCACATATGTAATTATATCCTTTTCAACTACAAGTACCCCATATCCAAACTCTTCTGTAGATATGTTATAGCTTCCATCAACATATATATGAGGCACATCTAAAGGATAGTTGTCCACACCTTTCTTTAATTCTGAACTATTATCTAAATAATCTTTTGCCTCTTTTTCTGTTAAAAAGCTCTTATATATAGCACCTTTCGCTCCTTTTACATAGGAAAGACACTCACTCCAACTTTTAACAATAATATTATTAACGTCTACATTATTATTAAAATCTCTTCCTTTTTTTATCGCATAATATTTAGTTGCCATAATAACCCCTACCTTAAACGTAGATTTATTTAGTAAAAAATACTATAGACTTTTTTATAGATATTCTTACTACATCTACCATTTTTCTTATTTCTTTTGCTCCAAACTTGTCATTTAGTAAAGTCATAGCTTCTCTAGAAACCTCTATAATATTGCTCTGGCCTTCCCAATTATCAAGAATTATTTCTTCTGGAATATCACAAAGC
This sequence comes from Clostridium sp. UBA4395, assembly GCF_002390995.1. Taxonomy (NCBI): domain Bacteria; kingdom Bacillati; phylum Bacillota; class Clostridia; order Eubacteriales; family Clostridiaceae; genus Clostridium; species Clostridium sp. UBA4395. The sequence continues at coordinate 18,448 of NZ_DGRF01000029.1, read as the reverse complement.
ACCTTTTGAAGTATAAAAAATGTAACTGCTAAATCATCAATCTTACCTATAACAGGTAATGTATCTGGTAATATATCTAAAGGAAACAAAAGATATCCTAAAGCAATAGATATATTAAACTTTACCTCTTTTACTACTCTTTTGTCCTTATATAACCTCATAAATAAAGCAATTATATCTGGTATCATCACTACATAGGGATACATCTTTTCATATTTCGCAGAAAATCTTTCTTTAAACTCTTTTCTAAACCTTCTATAAGTATACTCTTTATGATTATCTAAATTTTTTTTATTAGATTCTACACTGGAAATTGGCACTTCTTCTTCTTTTTTTTCTTCATTTTTATCATTAGATTTATCATTTTCATTTTTAAAATTAAAATTACTAACCTCTGCCTCAAGACCATATGGGATTATAGATAAATCTTCTAATTTAAAATCAACCATCGGTATAACTTTACATAACTTGTATAAATCTATAATTATCGTATCATCAGTAAACTCTATGCCAAAATTAGCTACTTTTGAGCTAATTACTTTTAATGCCACATTTACAATGCCTTTAAATATTTTAAGACTTTTTACATTAATTTTATCTATACTTAAATATAGTTTATTATTCTCAACTTTGTTTATAGATATATCAACAGAAAAAGGAATAGATACTTTATGCTTATAACTTCCAACTACATTAATATTTTTATCTACTAATATTTTGTCAATTTTAAGTCCTTCAACGGGTACATAGTCTCTTAATACATCTACAACGATACTGTATAAATCTTTTTCTGTTATTGAAATCTTTATATTAGATATCTTCATTTTACTTTACCTCCAATTGTACTTTAATCATAATAGAAACAGAGTTCTTTTTTTCAGATGGGGTTTTTACCACCTCTGAATAGACATCCTTATCCAAGGACGTAGCAACTCCTTACCCCCACTTTGAAGAATATGAAAGTATTAGAGCTGGTAGTCATCGGGTAAAATATATATACGCCAAATTTTTATATCAAAACCAAAAGGACATACCTCAATTATACAGCATAATTAAAAACAGTACATCCCTCAATCCATATATTTATTAAATTACACATTGGATAATTAAATTAATTTTTTCCAACAAATTAATTTCATAAAATTTTACTGGTTTTCTAGTTTTATAATCATATAGTACTCTTATTATAGGCCTATCTGGGAACCCTTTGTTCTGACTTATAACATATCCTTCTACTCCATTAGAAAGTTTAACACAACACCCTAATGGATATACTGAAAATGTTTCTTTAAATGTGCGCACTAATTTTTCATCAAACTGACTTCCTGATCCAGAAAGTATAAGCTCATAAGCTTGATTAGGCTCAAATTTTTTTCTATAGCTTCTATTACTAGTTACCGCATCATATACATCGCATATTCCTACGATCTTACCAAATCTTGAAATTTGATCCCCTTGCAATCCATAAGGATATCCTTTTCCATTAATTTTTTCATGATGTTGCTCTACTCCTTCAATTGCACTAGCTGGAATTTTATAATTTTTACTCAATATTTCCCCACCATAAATTGGGTGTTTCTTCATGACTTCAAACTCCTCATCAGAAAGCTTCCCATTTTTATTAATTATACCTGCAGGCACTTTTATTTTTCCTACATCATGTAACATTCCACATATACCCAAATCTCGCACTGCCCACTTTTTCATTCCAAGGCTCATTCCTAAAAACACTGACATGATTCCAGTATTTATACTATGCAAAAATGTGTAGTTATCATGAGTTTTTACATCATTTAAACACTTATTCACATCTTCAATTTCCATTATATGATTCAATAACTGATCCATATTTTCTAAATATTCATCTCCACATGAACCGACTATACTTCCTATACCCCTTGATATGTTCTTTAAACTTTTAATAGTGGCTTGTTTTAGTATTATTAGCTTCTCATCTACTACGTCGATATCTTCTAATCGTTCATCCTCAAGATAAACATAATATACTCCTAGCTCTTCAAGTCTTTTTATGTATACACTGCTAAGACTCATACCAGCTTTTAACAATATTCTTCCATCATCACCATATACATGTTTACCAAGTATATCTGATTCATTAACTCTACATATATGTTCTAATCTCATGATTCTCCCCCAATTATGTACTATTGATATTCCTCACATTTTCCTTCTATATCAATAAAAACTTTTTCTAAAGCTTCCTTAATTCTTGTACATGCATTGTTTAATCTATTATTTAGCACATTATGATCTTCATCGTAATCAAAGGTAACAATCCATGTGGGATTAAATTCCTCATCATAAATTTCTATAGAGTCAACCAAATCAGTTAAACTTTCATCATCGAACAAATCATATATGGCTGAAAATTCCCACTCCTCTACATCTTTATTGGTATCAAAATATAAATTTACCTTTTCACCATCATAAAATAGTTTAGTAATATATTCTGCACCTTCATTAACCTCATAGCTTCCAAGCTCTCTTGTAAAAAATTTTGTCTCTTTATCCTTTTCCATTAATACAATAGCAGAAAAATCCATTATCATACCCTCCTAATATTTTGTAATTTATTTACATAAATTACTTTAAATGCTATAATTGATTATATCCTTAAAGGAGTGTGAATTATGAATCTTGTAAAAAATCTTAAAAAATTCAAAACTCTTTCCCTCATATCTTTAATTATTATAATTACTATTTATATAATTGTTTTTAGTTACACTAATTTAAAATGTAAAAACTTAGATTATGCTATAAAAAAATACTCTACTTCTGGTATTTTTAATAAATATAAATTATATTCTCTAGAAGACTTTAACATTAAGTTTTCAGATGGTAATATATGTATAGCAGAAGTAAATGGCATAGAAGGAAAAAGCCCCTATAAAACCACGACTTATACTCTTCATCTGGTAAAACATAAATCTGGCAAATGGAAACTATCTGAAATTTCTTCTAATAACAATTGATTTTTTGCTATAAACATAACTATTTTAGTATACCTTAGTAACCATAAATATACAACAATAAACAACTCCCCTTAAGATAATATTTATCGTTACCTTAAGGGGAGCATTTGTTCTTCCTATCTTATTTCTGCTAATACACTTAATAAGTAATCATACATTCTATCTAGTGAAGAAATACTTACATGCTCATCTGGTGTGTGAACATCAAAAATATTTGGCCCAAAGGAAATCTGATCTATATTCCCATTAAATTTATCTCCAATTAATCCACATTCAAGTCCTGCATGAATTGCAGATATTTCTGCTTTATTACCAAATTTATTTTCGTAAACTTGTTCAAATACAGTTCTAATTTTAGATTCTGGATTATACTGCCACTCAGGATAATCTGATTCAAGTTCTATAACACAATTCATTATTTCTGCAAGTACCGTCATTCGATCTACAATTGATTTTTTTAAAGAAGCTACTGAACTTCTAACTGCATTGTCAAATTCTACAGCTTCACTAGTAGTAGTTACTACACCTACATTGGTAGAACTCTGTACTAACCCTGGTATCGCCATACTCATAGTTTGAACTCCATTTGGTAATAAGAATAATGTTCTTATTACTTTCTGTCTAGTATCATCGCAAAATACTTTATCTACAGACTTAGTAACTTCATAGGTTAATTTCAAATCATCATCTATACCTTGTAATTCATTTATAAATATAGATGACCATTCTTTTACTTTTCCTTCAACTTTAACTATATCTTCTGGTCTTACAGCTATAATAGCATCTGCTTCTCTTGGAATAGCATTCATTTTAGCTCCTCCATTTAAAGATGCTAGTTTAAAGTCTACAACTGAATTAAGATCCATTAAGAATCTACCCATCATTTTATTGGCATTTCCTCTTTCTTTCTTAATTTCCATACCAGAGTGTCCGCCTTTAAGTCCTCTTATTTTAATAGCTAATGAATTGTAGTTCCCTTCTATATTCTCATAATTTGTTGGCACAGAGAATTTAAGTCTAACTCCTCCTGCACAACTTACTAATAGTACTCCTTCTTCTTCAGAGTCTATATTTATTAATATTCTTCCATTTAAATGTTCTGGATTTAAATTTGTTGCTCCACCCATTCCTGTTTCTTCTTCAGTAGTAATCAATACTTCTATAGGAGGGTGAGCTGTTGTTTTATTATCAAGAATTGCAAGAGCATAAGCTACTGCAATACCATTATCCGCTCCTAATGTAGTTCCTTTAGCTTTTATAAAATCACCGTCTATAATAAATTCTATTGGATCTTTTTCAAAGTCATGTTCAGTTCCTTGATTTTTTTCACAAACCATATCCATATGCCCTTGTAAAATCACTGTTGGAGCATTTTCATAACCACTAGTAGCTGGCTTCTTAATAATAACATTTAGCGCTTCATCTTGTATAACTTCTAAATTTCTGTCCTTGGCAAACTTAACTAACCAATCGCTAACAGCCTTTTCATTTCCTGAACCTCTTGGTATTTCATTCATCTCTTTAAAAAATTTGATTGCCTCAAAGCTTTTTAAGTTTTTTAATGTTTCTATCATTTTAATCATCCTTTCCTTAAAAGAAAATCATCTTTAATCCAAATAATATCAAAATTATGCCTCCTATATAATCAGCATATTTTCTTAATATATGGATTTTTCTTAGATACTTTGCTATTATAAATGCTAATATGCTCATAAAAAATGTTATCATACCAACAATAGCAGTAAAGAGTGTTAAGGTTACCATACTTTCTATCCTTGAGAAAGCAATAAATCCAATTACTATTGCATCAATGCTCACAGATATCCCTAAAATGAAGTACATTTTAAAGGTTATGACAATACTTTCTTCTTTTTCTATCATACCTTCCTTTATCATAAGTATACCAACTATTGCAATAACTATTCCCCCCATAACTGCAGGGACGGAAGCAATATTCTCTGTAAATATTTTACCACCAAATCCTCCTAAAATAGAAAACAAAAATTGGAAAAAACCGAAAGAAATTGCAAAAGAAAACTTTTGCCTTGCCTTAGCCCCTCTATTTAAGCCAATAGCTATTGCAATACCAAAAGCGTCTAATGAAACTGCTAAGGCTATGAATAGCAATTCTTCTATTGCCATAAAAGACCTCCTACAAATACAATAATTTAATATTATCATAAATTTATATTATCAATAACAACATTAATATTAATATTATAATTCTAACTTTTCAAAATTATGATTATAAATTAAATTATTTGTACTATTATAATTATTACTTTTAAATATACAGTTGTCAATTAGAAATATAGTGTTAAAATATATTCATGAGTTTTATTATATGAGGTGATAACATTGATTACAATCTTTAAAAGTGATACCTCGGGCCGTCTCACAGAAATCGATTCTATAGAACATGGCTCTTGGATTAGTATGATTAATCCATCCGATGAAGAAGTTCTTTTAATTACACAAAAACTTAATATTCCTCAAGATTTTATAAGAGCTGCATTAGATGAAGAAGAAGGTTCAAGAATAGAATTTGAGAATAATGCTACTCTTGTAATTATAGATATTCCATTCACTGAAATGGACGATAATTCATTAACTTACGATACATATCCACTAGCAATAATATATACCGAAAGCGTAATTATAACTGTATGTCTTAAAAACAGTCCTGTATTATCAGATTTTACCATTGAAAAAATCTCTTCATTTTATACTTTTAAGAAGGTCAGATTTATGCTTCAAATATTATATAGAGCATCAAATTACTATTTATTATACCTAAGACAAATAAATAGAAAGAGTCTTTTGGTTGAAAAAACCCTTTATAAATCTTTAAAAAATAGAGAGTTAATTCAATTATTTGCTCTTCAAAAATCCTTAGTATATTTCTCTACATCTTTAAAATCTAATGATTTAACCTTAGAAAAACTTTTAAAGCAGGAAATCCTTACAAAATATGATGAGGATAGAGATATTTTAGATGATGTTATGATAGAAAATCGTCAAGCTATAGAAATGTGTAGTATATATAGTGATGTCCTCACTGGTACTATGGATGTATTTGCTTCTATAATTTCTAATAATCAAAACCAAGTTATGAAATACTTAACATCTGTAACTATAGTTATTTCTATTCCAACTTTAATATCAGGTCTTTTAGGTATGAATGTAGGTGGAATACCTTTTTTCAATGCCTCTGATGGATTTCTGCATATGTGTATAATTGTAGGATTAATAACTTTAGCCGTTACCTACTATCTTAGAAAAAAAGATATGTTTTAAATAATAAAAACCCAATAGAAATCTAGTATGTAATTATGAAGGTATTTATGGATAATTATATACTAGATTTTATATTGAATCCCCTTTTGTAACATTCTCTAATTATATTTCATATACTATATTTGATAATATTTTTATATGAGGTATATAATGCAATATATTAATGTTCCCTTTAATATTCCTACAAGAGTAGATGACATGATGAATTCTGAAGATAATATGTCAGCCTATGTTAGGGTTGCTCACATTGCAGCTAGAGCCCCTGATGTAGATATTTATGTAAATGATAAACTAACAATATCTGATCTTGAGTATAGAGATTTTACAACCTATATTAAACTTCCTTCTGGAACTTATAACATAAAGGTGTATAGAGCTAATAATACTGATTTTCCCTTGGCAGATGTTGATATTTTTATAGCACCCAAAAGTGTAACTACTATTGTAGCTTACATGCAAAGAAGAATGTTAAGCTTATACCCTGTGGATGAAACTCCGTTAACCTCTACAACTGATGGTAAAGCTAAAATTAGAATTGCTCAGTTTATTGAAAACATTCCACCTGTAGATGTAGTTCTTTCTAATGGTACTGTACTTTATAAAAATGTAAACTTTAAGGACATAAGAAATTATATTGAACTACCTATTGGTAGATATACTATGCTATTAAAATTAGCTAATACAGATATTGATATGTTATATGTTCCCAATATAAATCTAAAATCAGATAAATACTATACTCTTTATTTGATTGGTTTAGTTACTAATTTCCCAACACCACAGATGTTAATTCCTTTAGATGGAATAAGTTATTTAAATATATAAATTTTGTTTCTTTAGTCTCTAAATCTTTATTAATTAATCTTTACACATTAACGTAAAAGCTAGCCCACAAGCTAGCCTTTACGTTTAATTTTTATTTACCTACTTTAATTATTGTCCTGCATATTGTAATTTATACAAATTGCTATAAAGCCCTTTTTTCTCTAATAGTTCTGAATGACTTCCAATTTCACGTATCCTACCCCTGTGCATTACAATAATTTTATCTGCATTTTTAATAGTTGACAATCTATGTGCTACTACTATAGTAGTTCGTCCTTTAGTTAATTTATTTAGAGCATCTTGAATTAAACTTTCTGTTTCAGTATCTATGTTAGCTGTAGCTTCATCTAAAACTAAAATTGGCGGGTTAAAAGCTAATGCTCTAGCAAATGCAATCAGTTGCCTCTCACCTTGAGAAAAGGTTGTTCCTCTCTCATTAACCTCAGCATTATATTTATCAGGTAACTTTTCAATAAATATATTTGCATTTACATATTTACATGCTTTTACAATCTCTTCATCTGTTATATTTTCATTATTTAATCTTACATTTCCTTTTATATCACCAGCAAATAGAAATACATCTTGAAGCACTGTAGCTACATTTTTTCTAAGTTCATCCTTAGACATTTCTTTAATACTAACTCCATCTATCAGGATTTCGCCCTTTTGAATATCATAAAGTCTAGTTATGAGACTTATTATTGAGGTTTTTCCTGCTCCCGTTGCTCCAACAAAGGCTACCGTTTCACCTTTTCTAATTCTAAAGCTTACATCTTTTAATACCCAATCTTCATCATTGTAGGCAAACCAAACATTTTTAAATTCAATATCTCCTTGGGCACGTCCTATATGTTTAGGCTCCTTTGGGTTTTTAATTATAGAATCATTATCTAATAACATAAATATACGCTCTGAGGAAGCCATAGAAGACTGAAGTATATCAAATTTCTCAGATAAATCAAATATTGGTTGAAATAGTTTTTGTATATATATTACAAATGCATATAACACTCCAAATTCTATTGTTAAATTTAGAACTGCTGTACCACCAACCCAAATTAATATGCATAGAGCTAATTGATAAGTCATATCCATAAGTGGTCTAAATATAGCAAATACTTTAATTTGTTCCATTGCAGCTGTGGAATACGATGTATTAATTTCATCAAATTCACTATACTTTTTACTTTCAACTCCAAATATCTGCACAGTCTTCATACCACTTATATTTTCAGATAAATTAGAGTTAATTCTAGATAATCTAGTTCTTACTTTCCTATAAGCTTCTCTATCATATTTTCTAAATATAAAGGTTAAAGCAACTACTAATGGAAGGGTTATAATTGATACTATTCCTAATTTTATATCTAATAGAAACATAGCAATTACAATGCCACTAACAAGAAATAAATCTTTGATTAAATATACTAAAACAGATGTGTACATTTCATTTAATGTTTCTACATCATTTGTAATTCTAGTTACTAATCTTCCCACTGGACTCTTATCAAAGAAAGATAATGATAAACTCTCTACATGCTTAAATATTGCAGCTCTTATATTATATACAATCTTTTGACCAGTATACTGTAACAAATAAATTTGAATATAGTTTAGTATAAATATTACTATATAAATTAGCAATATTATAATAGCACTCCACTTTATCAAATCTAAATCATTAGTTCTTAATATTTTTATATCTTTTATAGTTATTTCATGAGCTTTAAATTCATTGTTATCTTGAAAAAACTTTTCATCTGATATTTCATAAGCCGTGTTTTTCCTTGGTTCACCCTCTATTACATAGGGCTCATTATTCTCATCATATACTATTGAAGCTCTTATTGCTCCATCTCTTTCTCCCCTTACTACATATTTATCTCCTATGGCTATGGAACTATTTTCAGCTTCTTCTATAATAGAATATTTTCCACTTAAAGGATTAATATTACTATCTATAACATTTTTTATTATGAAGGGAACAGACAAATCTAAGCACACCACTAAAAACATTATAATTACTACTATTCCCATTAGTCCTTTATATGGTAATGCAAATTTTAAGAGCCTTTTCATCAAAAGGGAGTCATATTGCTTATCTAATACTTCATCTTCCTGATTAAAGTTTTCCATAATTATATCTCCTCCTCTTCCATAATTTCTTGCTCAATCTGTTGTTTTTCATATATATCTTTATAAATTCCTGGCATATTTTTAAGCTCTTCATGTGTTCCTTCTTGAACAATTTTTCCTTGTTCTAGAACTATGATATTATGAGCATCTTTAATTGCTGAAATTCTATGAGATACTATAATAGAAGTTTTCTTCTTCATTACATCTTTTAAATTCTCAAGAATTATAGCCTCAGTTTTTGCATCTACTGCTGATAAACAATCATCTAAAATTAGGATATCAGGATCTTTAATAAGAGCTCTAGCTATAGAACATCTTTGTTTTTGACCTCCTGAAAGAGTAGTTCCTCTTTCTCCCACTATAGTTTCAAATTTCTTTGGGAAGTCTATTATATTATCATAAATATCTGCCTTTTTAGTTGCATCATGTATTTTTTCAATATCTACTTCATGAAATGCAAGTCCTATATTTTCAGCTAAGCTAGTGGAAAACAAAAAAGAATCCTGTGATACAAACCCAATATTAGTTCTAAGACTATTTAAAGATATTCTATTTATATCTTTATCCCCTATAAAAATCTTTCCATCTTCCACATTATAGAGTTTAAGCAATAAACTTATAAGAGTACTTTTACTACTTCCAGTCTTACCCACAATCCCAAGAGTTTCTCCCTGCTTTACTCTTAAGTTTATATTTTTAAGAGCTGATGTTGTTGTGTTATTATAGCTAAAAGTTAAATCCTTTATAACTATATCACCTTGTAATTTATCCACATATGATGTACAACAATCTACTATATCAGGTTTTGTATTTAAGACTTCTTCTATTCTTTCAAGGGATGCAAATCCTCTTTGTAAATTATTAATTACTTGTCCTATAGCCATCATTGGCCAAACTAAGTTTCCAAGATACATGTTAAAGGTCACAAAGTCCCCAAGAGATATTTTCCCCAAAACTACAAAAGTTCCCCCCACTACTATTAGTAATGCAAAGCTTAAGGAAGAAATAAATTCTATCAAAGGAAAGAATACTCCCCAAATTCTTATAAACTCCATATTCACTTGAAAATTTTTATCATTCTCTTCTATGAACTTTTCATATTCCCTTTCCTCTTGAACAAAAGATTTAACTATTCTAATCCCTGAAAAATTTTCTTGAACGATATCTGTAAGTTTTGAAAAGCATCTTTGTACTTTTGTGAATTTTCTGTGTATTCTTTTGCCAAATTTTTGAGATACAAATGCTACAAAAGGAAGTGGGATTAATGATAACAAGGTAAGTGGCACATTAATAGTTAGCATAATAACAATAGTGGCAATAGTCAACACTACTGCATCAAAAAACATAATAACGCCAGGCCCTAGTGCCATTCTTACAGCATTCAAGTCATTTGTTGCTAAAGCCATTAAATCTCCAGTTTTTCTTTCATTGTAAAAATTAGAAGATAATCCTTGTAGATGCTTAAAAAATTTACTTCTTATATCGTACTCTATTTTTCGTGAAGTACCATTTACATATATTCTCCACATAAATCTTCCAATAGCTATAACAGATGCTATAACTAATATATATACTATAGATTTAACTAAAGTATTTTTATTAGCACTTCCTAAGGCAAAACTATCTGTTAAAAAACCTAGAATTTTTGGTGGAACAAGTTGTAAAAAGTCTACTAGTATAAGAAAAAATATCCCTATAAAATATCGTTTCTTATATTTCTTTGCATACTTTAATAGTTCTTTAATTTTATCCATATTTCCCCCCCTAAATTATAAATCTCCACTATAATTTTAGAAATAATTAATTTTCTACTCCATATATATAATACAAGAAATTACCTTTTGTTTCAATATATTTAATTCGAAAGGCGAAACTTTTGTATGTTGAAATAGCTTCACTGTGTTACTAATGAAAAAGTCCCATAAGCTAATAAGCTTATGGAACCTTTTAGTCATATAAATCTTTTTTTATTATCTTAAATACTTCTAATGCCTCTTCTATCTTTGATTTTAATAACTCTTTTTTATGTTCAAACTCTTCAATTCCTTTATTTGTAATCCTATATATCTTCTGGGACTTCTTTTCTTCATCCCAACTACCTTCAATAAATCCTTGTTTCTCCAGTTTTTTAAGCAATGGATATATTCCACCTGTACTAGGTATCCAAAATCCATTAGTACGCTTTCCTATTTGATGAGATATATCATTTCCATTAGTAGGCCCCTGAACCAATATATATAATGTGTATATTGGCAATAATCCTTTAGTAAACACTTGACCTACTGCTTCATTTTCTGTTTTTACCTTTCTAAGTTCTTGTAGTTTTCTTTTATATTCTTCATAAAGTTTCTTTTCTTCAGCTTTTATATCATTTATATCTCTCCCTAATTCATCCTCCACCATATCAACCTACTCCTTTTCATAGATAAGTACTCCTATGAATCCTGGTCCTGAATGAACACCTGATACTGGACTTAGATAACCTCCGAAATTTACGAAGTTAGCATTTTTATGAGCTTTAAATTTATCTAACAATGTCATAGCCTCTGTCTCTGCTTCACCATGCATTATATGAATATCATATTTTTTATCATTTAATTTTGATACTACAATATCATAAATTTTATTTAAAGATTGTTTTCTTCCTCTAACCTTTGCATAAGTATAATACTCACCTTCCTTATCTACACTTACAATTGGTTTAAGATTTAAAAATTGAGCTATAGTTCCAGCTACCTTTCCAATTCTTCCCCCTCTTATAAGATATTCTAAGGTTCCTATAACAAAGTATATATTTATTCTATCAGTTATTTTAGGAAGTTCTGATACTATTTCATCAAAACTTTTTCCTTGTTTAATCATTTCTGCTGACTCTTCAATAAGTATAGTTTCCCCCTTAGATATAGACTTAGAATCATGAACATAGGTCTTAATCTCAGGATGATCCTCTGATATTAGTTTAATGGCATTATTAAACCCTGATAATTTTGAAGAAATTGTTACTACTATTGCGTGAGTATATCCTTCTTTTTTTAATTCATCATACATTTCCTCCATATCTCTCATGGATGGTAACGAAGTGGTTGGTGCGTTAGTTTCTAAAGTATCATATACATATTTAGATGTAATATCTACTCCATCACTATACTCCTTATCCCTATATATTATTTTAAAAGGTAATACCTTTACATTATACTTATCTACTATATCCTTAGTAATGTCACTAGCACTGTCAGTAATTAAAGCTATTTTTTCCATATTTATCACTCCTATATCTGTTCTATTATTATTATATATCAGTAATGAGTACATTATCAATAGTGATATATCAGAAGTGATAATATTATATGCAATTTTATTAAATTTAATTATCTTTTATTGATAATTTATTTTTAAATTTAAATTCTATGGACTTCTTCCTTAATAGAATTTAAAACCTCCTCTAAACTCTCATTCTCCACAAGTACTCCATCTACCCTTGCAATGTATTTGTGACTGCATAAATTACATGCACCTATACACATATTTTCTGTTATTTTATTCTCATCACCAATAACTTTTTTTAATTCCTCTACTAATTTTTCCTGTCCCTCATTACATTTACATGTACTAATCTTCTTTCCCATGTTTTTTAATCCTTTCAACCTTTATTCGTAAATTATATAATTATTATATACTATAGTCCTTTATTTATAACCAGCATCACAGCTTTTTTCACGGAAAATTATAGGCGTATACCATAAAGTACACGCCTTATTTTGCATTATATAATTATTTATTATTCATAGCACTGTATATAGTTTCTACATTGTATTTTAAAACATCAGAAAAAGATTTTTCGTCTTCGTTACTATGTAGAGTGTATATTTGTTTAGTCTGCGCTCCCACTTCTTTAGCTAAAGTATCTGAAAGTTGAGTACTAATTAATTCTTCAACAAAAATAGTTTTTATATTATTCCCTTTACAATATTCCATAAGATTTTGTAATTCCTTTGGTGATGGTTCTCCTTCTGCAAAAACCCCTTCTATACTCTTTTGCGTAAGCCCAAAATCTCTACATAAATACCCAAAGGTTGCATGACCTGTAACAAAATTTTTATTAGCTAGTTCTTTGAATTTTGGATTATACTCCTTAATTATATTATCTATTTTTTCATTAAATTTCTTAAGTTTTTCTTCATAATACTCTTTATTTTTAGCATCCTTTTCTACCAAAGCATTTTTAATATTTTCACCTTGAATCTTTGATTCACTTAATCCAAGCCAAGTATGAGGATCTTTTCCTGAATGATTATGTCCTTCATGTTCTCCATCTTCTTCATCAGCATTTATAAGTTCCACACCTTTGCTAGCTTCTACAACTATTAGTTCTTTTCCACTGATAGCTGCTTCTACATCTTCAATCCACGATTCCATGCCAGCTCCATTATAAATAAATATATCAGCCTCTTCTATGGCCTTCATATCCTTAGCCTTAATGTCAAAGTCATGGGGTTCACTACCTTCTGGTATAACACTTTCTATGCTAACCTTATCTCCCCCTATCTCCTCAGTTAAAGCCTTCATACCGTAAAAGGAAGTAACAATATTTATTGTGTTGTCCTTTTCTTCATTATTCTTTGACTCTCTATTAGAACATGCTGTTAACATAACTACTATCAAAGTTAATGCTCCTAAAACCTTTAATTTCTTCATAATTTTCTCTCCTTCAATTGAAAATGATTTTCATAAGTAGTATAATTATATCATATTCGATTTTATTATCAACACTGACCTACAACTATTATGTACTAGGTCAGTGTTAATAATTTACATATATTACATTTTAAAATATTGTCATATTAATGAAAAATCATTCACTCATAGATAATTTTTATTATAATTTATTTAAACTATAGCTATAATATGTAAAATTATGGCTAGACTTATAATTGTAGAAAGGAGCAACACTAATGATCAAAATTAAAGACCTATGTTTTTCATATAATAATTCTAAGCCCTATATTATTGATAATCTTTCACTAAACATAGATAAAGAAAGTTATGTATCCATAATTGGTGCTAATGGTAGCTGTAAAAGCACCTTGATAAAGTTAATTTTAAATCTACTTACTCCTCAAAAGGGAAGTATTAATTTAACCTCTAGAAAAATTGGGTATGTCCCTCAGATTGTCGAAAGTTTTAATAGTTCTTTTCCTATAACTGTTTGGGAAATGCTTAATGCCCATAGAAATGTTCTTAAAATTAAAGATAAAGATTCAATCACTGAAGCCCTAAAGAAAGTGGATATGCTTGAGTATAAAAATTCTCTTATTGGAAATTTATCTGGAGGCCAAAAACAAAAGATTTTTATTGCAAGGGCTATATTAGCAAATGAAGATATATTAATTCTCGATGAACCTTCCACTGGAGTTGATAGTAAAAGCATGAAAGAAATTTATGGGCTTATAGCCTCTTTAAATAAAAAGAATGGAGTTACCGTTATATCTGTAGAGCATAACTTAGAAACAGCTCTTCAAAATTCATCCCATATCCTTACCATGGAAAATGGCTTTGGAACTCTATATACATCTGAAGAGTACATAAGGAGGATTTCTAATGTTTCAATATGAATTTATGCAAAATGCCTTTTTAGCAGCCATATTCATATCTATACTATGTCCTATGGTAGGAGTATTTTTAGTGCTTAAAAGACATTCTATGATGGGTGACACCTTGGCTCACTCTGCCTTTGCTGGTGTTGCTATTGGACTAGTAATGGGATTTAATCCAATAATATGTGCATTTATATTTACAACCATATGTGGTTTATCCATAGAATTTCTTAGAGACTACTACAAAAAATATGCAGAACTTATTCTTTCTATAGTTCTGACCTTTAGTGTTGGTATAGGAATTACCCTTATAAGCACTGGAAAAGCTTCCGGAAACGTGAATAGCTATTTATTTGGAAGCATATTAACCGTTACTAAGGCAGACTTAATTATTATGGTTATTCTTAGTTGTATATCTATTGTAGTTATATACTTTTTATATGATAAGCTTCTTTATACTACCTTCGATGAAGAAGGCGCTAAAATTTCTGGTATAAATGTAAAAGCAGTAAACTATATATTTTCTTTACTTGTTGGAGCTACCATTTCTGTATCTATACGTATAATGGGTATCCTTGTAATGTCATCAATGATTGCACTACCTGTAGCTACAGCTCTTCAACTAGATAAAGGCTTTAAACCCACTTTATTACTGTCTATCCTTTTTGGGTTTATAGATATAATATTAGGTCTTATTTTTTCATATATACTAAATTGTGCTCCTGGAGGTACTATAGCCCTAACCTCTGTTGTTATATTAATAGTAATTATTATATTTAAATCTACTTTTAAATCTAGAAATTAAAATATAAATAGCTATAATCTTAAAAAATTAAGATTATAGCTATTTAATATAATAATTATATATCTAACCATTTTATATTAATGTTTTTAAATATCCTTTAATTTCTTCTGTAGTAAATGCAGCATCTACAGAATCCATGTATATCTTTTTATAGTCTTCATAAGCCATATTTGCAACCTTACCTATACTTTCACACTCACCAGTTACATTAGTAGCAGAAACAGTTCTATTGTCAGTATTAAAAGAAACCCTTATGCCTTCTTTATAAAATTTAAACAATGGGTGCTCTTCATAACTTTTTACAGCCTTTGTCTGCATATTACTAGTTGGACACATTTCTAAGGTTACATTGTTTTCTTTGACTAAGTCATAGGCTTCCTTAAGATCTCTTATTGCTACTCCATGACCTATTCTCTCTGCTTTAAGTAGTTTTATAGCATCTACCACATTTACTCCTATACCTGTTTCTCCTGCATGTATAGTAACTCTGTACCCATATTCTCTAGCTACCTTTATTACATCTACAAACTCCTTAGCAAAACCTTCATTTTCAGCTCCGGCAAGATCTACAGCAACTACCCCTTCACCTAAGAATTTCTTTCCAGCTTCCACCACTGTAGATGCACTAGTTGCACCATTATGTCTTAAGCAAGATAAGATTAAATTAGCCTTTATATTAAAGTCTTTTTCACCTTGTCTAATTCCCTCTAATACACTTTCAATAACTTCTTCTAATGTTAATCCCTTTTCTGTATGTAAAGTCGGTGCATACCTAATTTCTAAATACTTTACATTTTCTTCAGCTGCATCTTCTAAAAGTTCATAGGTAATCCTTCTTAAACTTTCTTTACTTTGCATTATCTTTATTGGAATGTTAAATCTATCTAAATATTCCACTAGTGATTTACACTCTAATGGAGCTTCTAATAATTCCCTCAATTGTTCTAAATCATAAGTTGGTATTTCTATATTTTCTTTTGTAGCTATATCTAATATAGTTTTTGGTCTAACACTTCCATCTAAGTGACAATGTAATTCTATTTTTGGCAATGCTTTAAAGTCCATAACTCATACCCCTTTCTATTTTGTTGTATATTATCATATTCTTATTTAAATATCAACCAGTTAGTTAAATATACTGATTTTCTATTTGAAATATATGTATAATAAATAATAAGTAAGATTAAGCATCAATCTTGTCTCTTGTTTTTATTTTAATCTTGCCACCAAGAACATAGTTTTCATTCCCATAGCTGTAAATTTGCTTTCATACTCTGTAACTACATTACCTTCAAATCCACTATTATGTAAATCATAGGTTATAAATTCTATAGAAAATTCTGCTTCTTTAAAGTATTCTTGAGAATCATTGAATAAATCTACATCATCGGTTTTAAACCATATCTCTCCATTTGGTTTTAAAAACTTTTTATATGATTGTAAAAATTTCGTATATGTAAGTCTTCTCTTGTTATGACTTTTTTTCGGCCAAGGATTACAGAAATTTATATATATTCTATCTATCTCATCTTTACCAAATACGTTGTCTATAAGCATTATATTAAGAACTATGAGTCTTGCATTTATATCCTTTGCTCTTTCTATTCCTTCAAATGATGCCATAACTTTCCTTAATGCATATACTACAACTTCATCTTTTAAATCTATTCCTATATAGTTTACGTTTCTATCTTTAATTGCACGTTGACTAATATGTCCTCCCATACCACAACCTAACTCTAAATGAATAGGATTATTATTTCCAAATTCTTCTCTCCATTTTCCGCAATGACCATATTTATCATATATTACAATATCACTAGCTTCTAATTCTGGTCTTGCCCAATGCTTTTTTCTAAGTCTCATATATTACTCTCCTCGATATTAGTTTGTTAAATTATATCATACATTTATTTTGTCTATATAAATTTTATAAAAATAAATATGTAGCCATAGCCGCAAAAATATTATATATATACTGGCCTGGTACTCCAACTACAAAATCTAAAATTGAAAATCCACCTATAATAGGTAGAACTAATATAATAAATATTAACATATTATTTTTATACATTATAGTTTGAAATCTTTCAGATTTATCTCCTAATATATCTACTATTATGTTAAATCCATCAAAACCTGGTATAGGTAATAAATTTAATATAAACCAAGAACAATTTATTATAGCTGTTTGTTGGATAATTAAATATATTATATACTTAATATCACTATTTCCTGGTATAAACTTTACATATAAAGCTAGAGCTATTGTAGCTATAAATCCTATAGTCAAAGTAGTTAGAAGTCCTCCAAGTCTTATTTTTAAATCATCTTTATAAAGATTTTTAAAATTTGATTTATTAATTTCCACAGGTTTTATCCATCCAAAACCTATTATAAGCATAAATATAAACCCAAATACACTGATGTGCTTCAAAGGATTTAAAGTATTTCTTCCATACTCTTTTGGGGTATTATCACCAAGTTTTATAGCAATTTTAGATTGAATATATCCCTTAAATGTAAATGCAACTAAAATTGCTGGTATCACTAAGATTCTTCCCAATAAATAATTGTTGTTCATCCTTTTCACTCCTTCTGCAATACTCCTAGTATATCATATTTTTATCAATCTTTTTAATTCTTTTATTAATATAAAATTTCTATTATTTTTTCAACTACTTAATTTAATGAATAGCACTTATATTATGTCTTTACTATAGAGTTAATTACACTATTAAAATACAAAAACAGCTGAAACCCGCACGGATAAAACAACTTCCTCTTTATTCTTT
>NZ_DGRF01000042.1:0-18524 GCF_002390995.1 Clostridium sp. UBA4395 | reverse complement strand
GTGAAAGTGCACTATTATAGTAACAATAAAAAATTTGCCATAAGATGTGATTACATCAATCCTATGGCAATAATTACATATTATACTCTTTATTTAATTTTATCTTATAGATATTTATGCTTTTTAACATTTACTGTTCCATTTGTTTTCCTAAGAATGAAGCTGCTGTTTCCGCAAGCTTTAACTCTAGTTCTCCAAACTTTACATTTTCTTTTGAAACTATGATTACTGTACCTACAGTATCTCCCTCTGCAATTATTGGTGCTATAACTTGTGTTGTATATTCATCTGCTGTCTCTCCATCACATATAGGTATTATCCCCTGAGAGTTTTTATCTAGAAGAGTAGCCTTACGCATTTCCATAATTTTATCTACTTCATTACTAATCTTTTTATCTAAATAATCTTTCTTTGTCCCACCACTTACAGATATGATTGAGTCTTTATCACAGATTATAACTATATTACCAATAGTTTGATGTAGTGCTTCACTATATTCCTTAGAAAACTCACTCAATTCTTCTATTGGTGAATATTTTTTTAATATAACTCCCCCTTCTCTATCTGTAAATATTTCCAGCGGATCTCCTTCTCTAATTCTTAATGTCCTTCTAATTTCTTTTGGTATTACAACACGACCTAAGTCATCTATTCTTCTTACTATTCCTGTAGCTTTCATTAAATATCCTCCTTATTTATGTAAATAGTATTAATGCTATTATTATCCTTCTTAACGCAAATTTTATACATCCTAGAAATTTTTTCATTAATAAAAAATAAAAAAGATTAATGCCAAATATGACATCAATCTCTTTTTACCAATTATTAACTTAGTTTATCTTCATATAATTTTATTTTAGCTTCTTCTTGCCAAGCAGTTACTTTTTCTACCCACACATTATATTTATTTTGTTCTAATAGAACATCCTTAATCGCTCCTTTAACATCTTCTAAAGGCTTAACAGGATACTCTTCTTTATCTAAGCACTTTATAACATGAAATCCAAATTGAGTTGATATAGGAGCCTTAGTATATTCCCCTTTCTTAAGACTTATAGCTGCCATTAAGAAAGTTTTATCATACTGATTGCTAGTATATTCAATCCAATCTAAGTCTCCACCTTTGTCCTTTGTAGCATCTGTACCTTTTTCAGTAGCAAGCTTAGCAAAATCTTCACCTTTATCTAATCTTGCAATTATGTCTTTAGCTTCTTCTTCTGTCTTAACTAGTATGTGTGCTGGCCTAACTTTATTAGGACTTTCAGTATATGAATTTGGATTACTATCATAGTAAGTCTTTATTTCATCATCTGTAACAGTAACATCTTTAACTACCTCTTCATATACAGCATTAGATATTACTGCTGGTTTTAATTCTTCTAAGAAGCTCTCTTCTGTAACTCCAGCTGTTTTAAGAGCACTTTTATACTCTTCATCAGTTTTAAAGGATTTCTTTATCTCATCAAGTTTCTCTTTAGCCTTAGTCTGAACTTCTTCATCAGAAGGCACTACTCCAAGCTTTTCACCATTATTTTTTATGACAATATCATTAACCATAGTATCTAGTATACTTATTCTTTGCTTCCTTATATATTCCATAGCCTCTGAATTTTCTTTATAATTTTCTCCGTACTGAGCCTTTACTTGCTCATAAACCGTACTTAACCTACTGTCCACTTCTCCTAATGTTATCTTTTCTTTATAAACCTTAGCAACTACTGTCTTATTAATACCTGCCTCTGTTTTTTCTATCATTCCACACCCCACTACTGAAAGCATTAGTGTAGACGCCATTAGACCAGCTAAAATCTTCTTTAATTTTATCAATTTATTATCCTCCATTCGGTTTTTTTTAGTTATTATTGCTATTCAATTTTACCATAAAAATACTATTAAATAAATAGTAGCTAAATCTATTTACTCATTGTTGATAAATCATTAATAATATTTATAAGTATATCTAATAGCTCCTTTTTATTAGTATCCTTACTCTTATACACTAGAATTGGAACATCTCCCATTTTAAATGTGATTTGTCTCTTATAATTGTCTAGTATATATTTTACCATTTCAGAAGTTAAGTATGACTTGTTTTTAAAGGTTATCTGTACTTGAATTCCAGTATCCTTTATCTCTAAAACCCCAATTTCTCTAGCAATTGCCTTTAAATACGCTATATTCATTAAATTATAAACACTTTCTGGAATATTAGAGTATCTATCTTCAATCTCCTCAATAACCTCTAACATATGCTCATAGGATTCAATAGATGCAATTTTTTTATATACTTGAATTTTTTGAGTTTCATCCTGTATATAGTTACTAGGAATATATGCATCAATTTTCATATCTACTGTAGTTTCAATAGGTTCCTTATCTACTTCACCTTTTACAATACTTACTGCATCTTCAAGCATTCTGCAATATAAGTCATATCCAACAGCAGACATATGACCACATTGAGCTGCTCCCATTATATTCCCTGCACCTCTTATTTCTAAATCTCTCATAGCTATCTTTAATCCTGAGCCTAATTCTGTAAAGTCTTTTATTGCCTTTAATCTTTTTTCTGCAACCTCTGTTAAAACCTTATCCTTAGTATAAGTAAAGTAAGCATATGCTATTCTATTGGTTCTCCCTACTCTTCCCCTTAATTGATATAGTTGAGATAATCCCATCTTATCCGCATTTGCTATTATCATAGTATTTGCATTCTGAATGTCTATACCAGTCTCTACTATAGTTGTACTTAAAAGTATATCGTATTTTTTATCTACAAAATCTATAATTACCTTTTCCAATTCTCTTTCGGTCATCTGACCATGACCTATAGCAACTCTAGCTTCTGGAACCAACTTTTGCAAATATGTTGCCATATCACTTATAGTTTCAACCCTATTATATACAAAAAATACTTGTCCTCCCCTATTCATTTCCCTAATTATTGCATCTCTTATAAGTTGATCATTAAATTCTACAACGTAAGTTTGAATAGGATATCTTTCTTCAGGAGGAGTTTCTATTATACTTATATCCCTTACTCCTGTTAAAGACATGTGCAGGGTTCTAGGAATAGGAGTAGCACTTAAAGTTAATACATCTATGTTTTTCTTTATTTCCTTAATCTTCTCCTTGTGACTAACCCCAAATCTTTGCTCTTCATCTACAATTAATAAACCTAGATCCTTAAATACCACACTCTTTTGAAGCAACTTATGAGTACCTACTATAATATCTAAATTTCCTTCTCTTAGAGCATTTAAAGTTTCTTTAACTTGAGACGGAGTTCTAAATCTGCTAATCATTCCTATTTTAATAGGAAAATCTGAAAACCTTTTTAACATATTTTTATAGTGTTGCTCTGCTAGTATTGTAGTAGGTACTAATATAGCTACCTGTTTCCCATCCATAACACACTTAAAGGCAGCTCTAAGCGCAACCTCGGTTTTCCCATATCCAACATCACCACAAAGAAGCCTATCCATAGGTTTATCGCTTTCCATATCTTTTTTAATATCTTCAATTGCAGTTAACTGATCCGGGGTTTCCTCATATGGAAATTCTCCTTCAAACTGACTTTGCCAAGGGGTGTCCTTAGCATATTTATGACCTTTTAAAGTATTTCTGATAGCATAAAGCTTAACCAAATCTTCAGCAATATCTTCAACAGATTTTTTTACTTTACTTCTAGCCTTTGCCCATTCACTTCCACCTAATTTATTTATTTTGGGTGATTTGCCTTCACTGCCAATATATTTTTGTACTAAATCTAATTGCTCTACAGGCACATATAAAGTATCTCCTGAATTATATTCTAAAACCAAATAATCTTTTTTATTTCCCTGTACATCTAATTGATTAATACCCTTATATACACCAACTCCATGATTCACATGCACCACATAATCACCAAGCTTTAAATCAGTAAAGCTTTTTATTTTTCCTGCACCTTTTTTAGTAGTTCTTCTTGTGGCTTTCCTCTTAGATTGACCGAAAACTTCGGAGTCTGATATAACACATACCTTTAAATCAGGATACTCAAATCCTTTAATAGAACTTCCAAAGGTCACCACTACTTCCCCTTGCTGAATGCTAGAAACTAGGTCTTTATAAGTAGCTTCTATCCCTCTATCTCTTAAAGTGTCAATTAATCTTTCTCCCCTTGTTCTTGTACCAGATAAAATTAAAGTTCTATATCCTTTTTTCTTTTTCTCTATTATATCTTCAATAAGCATGTCTAACTGTCCATGATAATCATGAATTGTAATCTGAGAAAATGCTATTAAATTTCTTGGTTTTAATGCATTAGAAGCAGTTCCTAAACTCTGTAAAGTTATAGTTTTACTCACTTCTAAAATTTCTCCAATCATTTCTTTAGGTATTAGTAGTTCTCCTTGTTTCGGTAAAATATTACCTCTACTTAGAAAATTTTCATAATTCTCTTCAAATTCAAAGTATACACTATCCAACTTACCCATAGCCCTATTTACATCATCCACTACAACTAAACTATTGTTAAAGTAGTCTAAAAATGTAGTTTTATTTTTATAAAAATAAGGAATATAGCTATCAATAGTTTCAAAGGTCCAAGTTTCCTCTAGACTCTCCAAATTTGCCTTAACCGTAGAATTTATTCTTTCTAAAGCATCCTTATCTTTAGATTTATTAAATCTTGATATAGCTCCTTCTAATTCCTTTCCAATTTCTTCTTTTGCAAGGTTTATAGCCCCTTCTGTAAGAATTATCTCTTTAGCTGGAAATATTTCTACTTTATCTACTTTATCTATACTTCTTTGATTGTCTTTATTAAAAGTTCTTATGGAATCAACTTCATCATCAAAAAGCTCAATCCTAAATGGCATGCTACTAATAGGAGGATAAACATCTATAATCCCCCCTCTAACTGAAAATTGACCTATGTTTTCTACAACACTACACCTTTCGTAACCACATTGTACAAGTTTTTCGCTCAACTCTCTTATGTCTATCGTACTTTCTAAAGAAATTTCAAATGAAAATTTCTTGAATAGCTCTACAGGAGCATAGGATGCTGCTAAAGCCTCGATAGAAGTTACAACAATACATTTCCCCTCATGAAGAATCTTATTTAATACTTTCAGCCTCTCCCATCTCAAGTCCCCTGATACAGCTTCTACATTGTAAAAAGTTACCTCCCTCGTAGGAAAATAATATACATCATTACAATAAAAGCTAAGATCTTCATATATGTTTTTAGCTTCCATGTCATTATGAGTTAGCACTAGCATACTTTTTTCTATATCTTCATAAACACCATATAGCAAGTAGCTCTTACCAGATTCCGAAAGACCATGTATGCCTAATGGATACTTTTCCTCATTTATATATCTCTTTATATCTCTATATTCACTACTTAACTTTAAAGGTGTCATTACTCCTTTTAGTCTCA
The DNA here is from genome assembly GCF_002390995.1 of Clostridium sp. UBA4395. Lineage (NCBI taxonomy): Bacteria > Bacillati > Bacillota > Clostridia > Eubacteriales > Clostridiaceae > Clostridium > Clostridium sp. UBA4395. The sequence continues at coordinate 13,096 of NZ_DGRF01000042.1, read as the reverse complement.
AAATATCACCTCTTAAACTATTTACTACTTCCCTGCATTAAAAGAATTAAATTTATTCATTGCTTGATTAATTCCTTCATTTATGATCACCGATACTGCATCCACTGCTGCCTCAAAAGATTTTTCAATAATCTCTCTATCTTCATTAGAGAATCTTCCTGTAACAAACTCAACTAAATCATAGGTTGGCTCTCCAATTCCAACTTTAATCCTTGAAAAACTATCAGTACCTAAATGAGAAATTATATTCTTAATACCATTGTGACCGCCTGCACTTCCTTTTCCCTTTATTCTAAGTCTTCCAACTTCTAGACTAATATCATCGTATATAACTATAATATTTTCTACTGGTATTTTATAAAAGTCTATTATACTTCTAACGCTTTCTCCACTTAAATTCATATAAGTTTGAGGTTTTAAAAATATAACCTTTTCATTGGCTATACTACTCTCACCGTATACTCCTTTAAATTTTGTCCTATTTATACTAAAGTTATACTTTTTTTCACACATATCAACTACATCAAATCCTACATTATGTCTTGTTTTATCATACCTGTCTCCCGGATTTCCCAATCCCACAACTAAATACATAATTACCTCCAATATATTCTATAACATAATATCTTTTAACATAAAAATAATCTTCTTTGACTATTATACTAGAAGTTTTACCTAAAATAAAACAAAAGTAGCATTCCTAAATGCTACTTTTTATATATTACTCTGAAATCTTTATTTTAAAGTCAACATAATCACCATTTTTGAATACTTTATATTTTATTGTCTCTCCACTTTTAAATTTACTCATTATAGAATTTATGTCACTGACAGTATTAACTTTCATACCATTCACTTCAACAATTATATCTGTTGGTCTAATTCCAGCTTCATATGCTAAACCATTTCTTGTAACTTCCTTTGCATATACTCCATCAATACCATTTTCACTTTGGGAAATAGCCTCTTCCCCATAAACTCCCATATGGTTAATAAGAGAATCTTGCTTATCTAAAATTCCATAGGTAATAGGCTCTAGATCCTCTGCGGAAATATAAAAACTATTTTTCAAAAATTCATTGTGGTATGTCATAGTAGTATTATTTACTCCTATAAGTTCTCCATCCAAGTTGCATAAAGCTGCTCCAGTATTGATAAACTTAGGAATAACTGAAGTCTTTATCATTCTTAAAGACTCAGCTACTTTAGTTTCTCTATTTTTAAATACTATATTTTCTCTAGTATTCAACACCGTACTTACCTCTATATTTTCATTAAAAGATTTACCCAGAGGATTTCCTACACTAATAACTCTATCACCCTTTTCAGTCTTAGTAGAATTCTTAGCTATAGTCATAGGTTGTAGGGCTTCACCATTTATTTTAATCATAGCAATATCATAAATACTATCAAATCCTATTATAGATGCATTATATACAATGTCATTGTGTAACTTCACTTTAACACTGGTTGCATCCTCAATACCTAAATAGCTAGTTATAACATATTGTCCATTTTCTATGACAACGCCTACTCCTACATTAGTTTCTTTTATACACTTATCATCTGCAATAACCTTAATAACTGAAACAACAGATTGGGCTGCTTTGTGAGCAGCTGATTGAAGCTTTGAATTAGTGGTATTAACTTCTTCGTCTTTATTATTACCTTGAACATAATAATTTTCGTTTTCAGTATTTACCACTAAAGCTGTAACAGCCCCACCTAAGGAGGCTACAAATAAGCAAAATATAGTAATTGCAACAATTTTACCTTTACGTCTTTTCTTAATTTTGTTAAAGGTTATTTTTGCTTTAACATCCTTATAATCATCATTAAAATTGCTCATAATAGCCTCCTTCCTCTTAGCTCCTTAAGATTATTACATACTCTTCTTTGCTAATTGTAAAGTAAATATAAATTCAACTCCATTTTCTTTATTACACGCCCATATTTCTTCATCATGTAGACTAACAATCTTTTTAACTATAGAAAGCCCTAATCCTGTACTCACTTTTTGTGTTCTTGATTTATCAACTTTATAGAATCTTTCCCAGATATGTTTTATATCTTCTTCATCTATATTAGACCCCTCATTAAAAATTGATATATTAGCCTTCTTACCTTTTTTTCTACAGGATATTTGTATCAATCCATCTTCTTTTCCATATTTAATAGCATTATCTAAAAGATTAGTTACAACTTGTGTTATTTTATCTCCATCTGTAAGTACCCAGAGTTCACTTCCTTCAAAAAACACCTGTACATCCAAATTTTTATTTCTTATTCTATTTTCATTTCTCAATATACATATTCTCACTATTTCATTAATGTCTACAGGTACCTTCTCCAACTTATAAGTACCTGATTCCACTGCTGATAAATCAAGTAAATCATTAATAAGTCTTGTTAATCTTTGTATTTCTTCATAGGCTATATTTAGATAATACTTATGCTTTTCATCAGGAACTACTCCATCTAAAATTCCACCTATAAATCCTTTTATAGATGTCATTGGAGATCTTAACTCATGAGAAACATTTGAAATAAACTCTTTTCTATTTTGTTCTACCTTTTGTAGTGAGTCTGCCATAACATTAAATGCATTTGCAAACTCCTCCATTTCATCATCAGAATGAATTTCAACTCTTTTATCTACATCCCCTTGAGCTATTTTTCTTGCAACCCCACTCATTTCTGACAGCGGATTTACTATCATCTTTTGAGAAAAATAATAAATTACGATACAAGAAGCAATTACAGCGAAAACTGCAGATAACCAAATAATTTGATAAACATTAGAAAGTGATTTATCTAAAATATCTGTTGATACACTAAATAAAGTTGCTCCCATAGATTGCCCCTTAGTATCTTTTACAACTTTCATCATAACGTATATCTTCTCATCCATATAAACTCCATACTCATTAAAAGCATCTATATAATCACTATTATTTATATTTTCCAAATCATCATGAAAAATCTGTTTCCCTATAAGTGGAGTATATTTAATGTTAGTAACTGAATAAACATATCCATTACTATCTACAAGAACTATATCATCATTTATATATGTTGATATAAACTTTATACTTGTAGTTAATTCTTCATATGATGATGCCCCAGTTAAATATTTTGTTGCAATACCTTCAATTATGTCTGCCTGTCTAGTGAGATCTCTTTGTCTCGTCTTTATAAAATAATCTTGAAACCAAAAGGAAAGAAATGCAGCTAAAATAGTAAAACTTACTGTAATTATAATGGTGTAAGTAACAACCATTTTAGAAAATAAGCTATTTTTCACCATCTATTTCACCTCAAATTTATATCCAACTCCCCAAACAGTTTCTAACTGCCAGTTATCTCCTCCTGATACTTTTTCTCTTAATCTCTTCACATGAACATCTACAGTTCTTGAATCTCCTGGATAATCATATCCCCACACTTCACAAAGCAGTTGTTCTCTTGTAAATACTCTGTTTTTATTACTTGCTAAGAAGTGTAATAATTCAAACTCTTTAGGTGGCATTTTAATTTCCTGTCCCATGTATGTTACATTATATGAATTTATATCTATAACTAAATTATCAAAGGTTAATGTTTCTTTACTATCACCCTCTGCAGTATATCTTCTTAGGACAGCCTTAACTCTAGCCATAAGTTCCTTAGGTTCAAATGGTTTTACTATATAATCATCTGCTCCAAGCTCAAGTCCTAAAACTTTATCAAAAGTTTCTCCTTTTGCAGTTATCATTATAACTGGTGTTTCATTATCCCTTCTTATCCACTTTAGCACATCTATGCCATCCAGGTATGGTAACATAACATCTAAAAGCACTAAATCAGGTTTATAACTAGTAAATGCTTCTTGAGCCTCTCTTCCATCATTGGCCACCTTAACATGATATCCTGAATTCTCCAAATACATCTTTATTACTTCACATATATTTTTATCATCATCAACAACTAATATCTTTCCTAAATTACCTTCCATTGATATCCCTCCTAAATACTTAAGATATTTTATTTAATTTACGAATATAATTTCTACATAATATCTTTTATAATATTATATAACAATAACTTTAAGTCCAAGTATTTTCTCATTAAAATTAATATTTTTAACAAAATATTTATAAAGTTATTGTGAAAACATTCCTTTTTATACTAAAAATAGGGGAAGAAAAACTTCCTCCCCTAAATAAAACCAAATTACTGTCCAAACTTATTATGAATACATATAATGTTTAATATTATTCATCAAAAAGCTTGCTTACAGAAACTTCTTCATATATTCTTCTAATAGCTTCTGCAAATAACGGAGCAATAGATAATATTTTTATCTTATCAAGCATTTTTTCTTGTGGTAGATGAATACTATCAAGCATAACTAACTCTTTTATCACTGATGCTTCTAGTCTTTCTATGGCTGGACCAGAAAGTACAGCATGTGAACAACAAGCATATACTTCAGTAGCACCCATTTTAACTAAAGCATTAGCACCATTACAAATAGTTCCAGCCGTGTCTATCATATCATCTATTAGTATAACCTTTTTACCTTTTACTTCACCGATTATATTCATAACTTCAGCTACATTAGCCTTTGGTCTTCTCTTATCTATGATAGCTATTGGAGCGTTTAGTTTATCAGCAAACTTTCTTGCTCTTGTAACACTACCAAGATCTGGTGAAACTACAACTACATCATCACAATCTTTAAATCCTTTTTCTATAAAGTAATCACTTAGTATTGGTGAACCCACTAAATTATCAACTGGAATATTGAAATATCCTTGTATTTGAGCTGCATGTAAGTCCATAGTTAAAACTCTATCTGCTCCTGCTGCTGTAATTAAATCAGCGACTAATTTTGCTGTAATTGGATCTCTTGCCTTTGCCTTTCTGTCTTGACGTGCATATCCATAGTAAGGAATGACCGCCGTTATTCTTCCTGCTGATGCTCTCTTAAGTGCATCAATCATAATTAAAAGTTCCATTAAATTATTGTTTACTGGAGCACTAGTTGGCTGTATAACAAATACGTCCAGTCCTCTAACAGTTTCTCCAATATTTACCGCAATCTCACCATCACTAAAAGTAGTAACTTGACTTTCTCCAACAGAAAGCCCTAAGCGGTTTGCAATATCAGCAGCTAATTCTGGATATGAGTTTCCTGCAAAGATTTTAATGTTTCTTCCATGGCTTATCATTTATGTAGTCCTCCTAAAATTTTATTTATTTTTATTTTTATCATATACCCAGTTCTCTTTATTTATTTGCCTAGCTCTTGCTATAGCTAAGGAGCCCTCTGGTATTTTCTCGGTTATTGTTGATCCAGCTGCAATATAAGTATTATCTTCTACCTCAACTGGTGATACTAAGTTAGTATTACATCCTATAAATACATTGTTTCCAATTGTAGTTTTATATTTTGCTTTTCCATCATAATTTACTACAACAGTTCCACACCCAAAATTACATTTTTCTCCCACTTCTGCATCTCCTATGTAAGTTAAGTGAGATACCTTAGTTCCGTCACCTATTGATGATTTTTTAATTTCAACAAAATCACCTATCCTTGCATTTTCACCTATAGTTGTTTCCGGTCTTATATATGCAAAAGGTCCAACTGTAGTATTATTTCCAATCTTACTGTTTAATACTACAGAATTTTCTACAGTTACATCATCACCAATTATACTATTAGTTATTCTGTTATTTGAGTATAATACGCAATTTTCACCAACTACCGTAGTTCCTTCTATGATATTCCCTGGATATACAACCGTATCTTGACCTATAATTACATCACATTCTATATAGGTGCTTCTAGGGTCCATAATTATAACACCATTATCCATATGATTTCTATTTATTCTACTTCTCATTATATCATTAGCAACAGAAAGCTCTGCCTTTGAATTTACTGCTGTAATTTCTTCTACATCAACAGCAATAGCTCCAACTTTCTTACCTTCATTTTTTAATATTTCTATTACATCTGTTAAATAGTACTCACCTTGATTATTATTATTATTAAGCTTACCTAAAGTATTTAATAATATGTCTATATCAAAACAATACATCCCTGAGTTAATTTCATTAACTTTTACTTCTTCTTCATTACAATCCTTAAACTCTACAATTTTCTCTACTTCGCCTTGAGAATTTCTAATTATTCTTCCATACTTTAGAGGGTCACTCATTATAGATGTCAATATTGTAGCACTACATTTTTGTTCTTCATGATATTTAGTAAGCTTTGTAACTGTTTCTTCTGTTATTAGAGGCCCATCTCCAACAAATATAGCTACTGAACCTTTTTTACCTTTTAAAAATTCTTCTGCACACATTACTGCATGCCCAGTACCTAATTGTTCTTCTTGAACTGAGTAGAAAATATTTCTACTTTCAGTGCCTTTTCTAACTTTATCAGCACCTTTTCCAATAACCACACTTACTTCTTCTACCCCAGACTTTCTTATATTATCTATAACATGGTTTATCATTTCTTTTCCACAAACTTTGTGTAGAACCTTAGGAGTATTAGATTTCATTCTTTTACCTTCGCCAGCAGCAAGGATTATAGCACATTTATACAATTCATACACCTCTTCATTTAAAATGTAATTAGTCTTTCCTGATAAATTATTCTATAATAATTTAAAACTAATATTTATTAAATTTTCAATATTAATATATCATATTTATTATTTTTATATACTACTTCTATACTATTATATTGAAACTGTTACACTTTTTCAACCAAAGTATATTTTTTACATTAACAGAGTTCTTTGCTTCAGTGGGAGTTTTACCCCCTCTGAAGGTTACTAACAGAATTCTTAGTATCAGTATTTTCCATACTTAGAATTCGTTGTCCTTTAGGGGAAATGGTTATCCAGGGACATATCAGCTCTTTACTTCCACTTTAAAGAAGATGTAAGTATTAGAGCTGATAGTCATCGGATGAAAATATATATTAACGATATACTATTAACGATACACAAAATAAAAAGGAGTGCTATGCTCCTTTTTATAATTAGACTATTTCATCTTCTACTTGCTCTTCATTTTTTACTTTTTCATACTCGTCAAGTATAGATTTTTGAATTTTCTCTCTTGTTTCTGTATTAATTGGGTGAGCTATATCCTTAAATTCTCCATCAGGAGTTCTTCTACTAGGCATAGCTATAAAATTACCACTTTGACCCTCAATTATCTTGATGTCATGAACCACGAATTCATTATCTAAAGTTATAGATACTATAGCTTTCATTTTTCCTTCTGTGGTAATTTTTCTAATTCTAACGTCTGTAATTATCATGAAATTCCACCTCCAAGATGTGCTTTCATGTATTATTCTACTAATGCATTGTAAATCCTTCTATTTGTCGAAACATTTTCCATATTTTTTGTAACTTATTCGTTTTTTTCACTAGATGGACTAACAATCGCAATTCCATCTTCTCCAATACCATAAAAATTTACTAATGAAATATAATCATCTACCAGCTTATCCTTAACTTCTACATTATCTATTAAAAAACCACTACCTAATAATTCACTATCAAATTCACTTAAAAGCTCTTTAATTCCCTTTGCAGTTCCTCCACCTCTCATAAAGTCATCTACAAATACACATCTGCTACTTCTCTTCATAGACTTTGTTGATAATGTCATAGTTTGAAGTCTATTGCTTGAACCAGAAGCATAATTTATGCTTACTGTAGTACCTTCTGTATACTTAGCGTCATGACGTACTGTAACAAGCTGAACTCCTAATTGTTTTGCAACCTCATAACCTAATGGAATACCTTTAGTTTCTATTGTAACTACATAATCCACGTTCATATCTTTAAATTTACTAGCTAATATTATTGCTGAATTTTGAATAATACTTGGATTATATGCTATATCTGTTATATATAGAAAATTACCCGGAACAACTCTAGATTGCTGTCTTAGTGCTTCACACAAATCTTCTAAAAACTGTTTTCTATCTTCATTTGATTTTTCATTTATAAATCTTATTCCACCTGCAGCACCTGCTACTGTTTCTATCTTTCCCATGGATAAACCTTCTATTACTTCTCTAACTATAACAATATCTTCACTAATAGTAGATTTTGCTGCATTAAATTTCTCTGTAAATAAATTTAAAGTTATAACCTTATTAGGATTTTCTGTTAAAACTTTTGTTATACCAATAACCCTTTGGTTTCTATTAAATTTATGCTTAATTTTCTCCATACAAACTATACCTTTCCGAATTTTATCTTTATTTTTGCCTTTATTATTCACCTTTATTCTATCTGTTTTATTACTATATTACAATTACTTTTTTTATTTTCTTTAATATACTATTTAAAACAATATAAATTCATCTTTTATATTAATCACAGATTAATCAGCAAAAATATACTCATTGTAAATAAAAAGAGCTACTTCAAAATAAAGATTAAATAAATCTTCATTTTGAAATAGCCTTTAATTTCAATATTATTTTATAACATATATCAACTGCATGCCACCATTTTCGAAGTCAAAGGATTCCTTTTTGTAAATTCATTAGCTTCTTGTATATTTCTAGCTTTAAATAAAAGTTTTCCTCCATTCTTATTTAAAACTCCACCACAAAGCATGTATTTCTGACCACCTATTTCTTTATCATCTTCTAAAAAATTTATACCTTCAAGTCCTTGCCCATCTGCTTTATACTTTAACTCAATGAATAAATCTTTGTTTCCCATTCTTTAACCCCCATATCTGTTCTCATATTTATATGATATCGAACATACGTTCAATTGTCAATATTATTTTATTTCATTACTAAAAATTATTATTAATACCTTTTAATTCACTGCATATCTATTTATCTTTAAATATGTATATTCAAAAACAAATAAAATATAACTACTATTTTACATATAACATTGATAATATCTCTCCTTTGACTTATACTGAAAACGTATAATACTACTAAGAAGTTACTTGTGGGGTGATTTTATGTTTATTAAAAACTATGAACCTATGAACGAAAACTTATGGCAAGGAAGAATAGACAGTGACGATAATTTTGATGCTTTTAGATGGCATCAATGGATAACACCTCTTGATCTTCAAAGAGATGATCTTGAGCCTCTTGATGGACTAAATTTTGCACTTTTAGGTTTTTGTTGCCATGAAGGTGTAAAAAAAAATAAAGGTCGTATAGGTGCCATGAATGGTCCTATATCCATCAGAAAAGAGCTTTCAAATCTACCTTGTACTTTTAATCAATCGGTAAAAATTTTTGATGCCGGAGATATCATAGTTGAGGATATTTCTCTTGCTGAAGGGCAAAAGCTTTTAAGCGACTGCGTGTCTAAGTTATTGGATTTAAATATTTTTCCTATAGTTCTAGGAGGAGGACATGAGACAGCCTTTGGAAACTATAATGGCGCTCTATCTCATCTTGATAAAATATCTTCTAAACCTCGAATTGGAATTATAAATTTTGATGCTCACTTCGATCTTAGACCATATAATAACGAGGGAAGTTCTGGAACTATGTTTAAACAAATCTCTGATATTTGTCAGGATAAAAATATGGATTTCTCCTATTTCTGTATTGGGATACAACAACACAGCAATACAGTGGATCTATTTAAAACCGCTAAAAAATTAGGTGTTCAATACACCCTTGCCAAAGACATCCTATATAGTGATGGTTGGCAACTTTTAAGAGAATTAAATACCTTTATGAGAAATCAAGATTATATATATGTAACTATTTGCTCAGATGTATTTTCTGCCTCTTTTGCGCCAGGGGTTAGTTCTACACAAACCTTAGGTCTAAACCCAGAAATAGTTATAAAACTACTTAAACATATTTTAAAATCAAATAGGGTTATAACCTTTGATATATGTGAAGTGGCACCTAGATTTGATAAAGATAATATCACTTCTAACTTGGCTGGAGTAATCATCTTCTCCATTGTTAATACTCTTTGCAAATTACAAAACTTACAGCACAATTTTTTAACATAATTACATAATAAAAAAGTCCTTAGTCTAAGCTAAGGACTTTTTCACGATTATTATAGGGACTTTAAAATAGATTTGGCAATTTACAAGCTAAATTGCCACAATAAATATTCAAACTCCATACCCATGATATCATTCTCTTCACAAGTATTGAGCATTTTATCCTCTTCTTCACCATTAATATTCAGTTGCCAATTTACATATTCTCTCAGACCAATTGTTAACATTTTAACACACTCCTCTAGAAAATTTCTACTAGCTTTATGACCTAGTAGTTATTGTAATTGATATTAAATATACATACACTTAGAAACCATCTATTATTTCCACTTAGATACTTAATAAATATAATTAGTTATTATACTTAAAAACCATCTCTAACTTTGTTTTTATTTTAACATATTTATTTCTATCCGAAAAGCCTTTTTCTGAATTTTCTTTTAATTTTTTTTGGATATTTTCATTCATTTTTCCTATAGATATATAAATTACGAAGCTTTCTAAAATATATGTGTTTTTTATATAGATTTTTGTATATAATTTATATTAGGTATTCATTTATTTTTATACACATACAATGGTTATTAGGTTGATCTATAACTATGTTTTAATATACAAATTCATGAATGTAGTATTATATTTTATATAGGAGTTGTTATTATATGAGTTTTGATTTTTTACAAGATAAAAATAAAAAAGTTCACTTTATTGGTATTGGTGGCATTAGTATGAGTGGTCTTGCTGAGATTCTACTTAAAAACGGATATACTGTATCTGGTTCAGATATGAAAAATTCAAATATGGTTGAAAAACTTAGAAATAAAGGTGCAAATATATATATGGGACACAGTGCAGACAACATACAGGATTCAGATTTAGTAGTATATACTGCTGCTATCAGTGAGGATAATCCTGAGTTTCAAAAGGCAATTGAACTAAATCTTCCTATGATGGATAGAGCTGAATTCTTAGGCAGAATTATGCTTGGCCATAAATATAATGTAGCTGTTGCTGGTACTCATGGCAAAACAACCACAACTTCAATGCTTGCCCACATTGTAATTGAAGAACAAGTGGACCCTACAATATTAGTAGGTGGAGAATTAGATGTTATAGAGGGTAATGTTCTTGCTGGAAATAGTGATTACTTTGTTACCGAAGCTTGTGAGTATAAAGGATCTTTCTTAAAATTTCATCCTTATATAGGAATTATATTAAATGTAGATGCAGACCATTTAGATTTTTATAAGGATATAAATCACATAAAAGATACTTTTAATAAATTTATAGATATCATACCAGAGGATGGTTTCCTTGTATGCAATAGTGATGATAGTAACGTTTCTGATATATTAAATAATCATAAATGTACTGTAATGACTTACGGAATAAATAATGGTGAGTATAAAGCTAAAAATATAACTTATAACTCTCTTGGTTGCGGTTCTTATGATTTATATAAAAATGACCATATGTTATTTTCTGTAGTCTTAAATGTGCCTGGAGAACATAATGTACTTAACTCTTTAGCTGCTATATGTACATCCTTAGCTCTTAACATTTCTAATGAATCTATAATTAAAGGATTATCTAACTTTGGAGGAACTCATAGAAGATTTGAATTTAAAGGTTCTAAAAATGGTGTTACTGTAATAGATGACTATGCTCATCATCCAACAGAAATTCAAGCTACTCTTAATGCTTGTAAAAATTATCCTCATAAAGATTTATACGTGGTATTTCAACCTCATACCTACACTCGAACTATAACTCTTTTTGATGACTTTGTAAAAACCTTCAATGGAGTAAATCATTTATTATTAGCAGATATATATGCTGCTCGTGAAAAAGATACTGGAATTGTTAATTCAGTAAAACTAGGCGATGCAATAAGACTTACAGGAGTTGATGCAATAAACTATCATAGCTTTGAAGAAATAGTTAATCACTTAAAATCAAAGGCCAAAGATGGTGATCTTATTATTACCGTAGGTGCTGGAGATATAAATGTTGTTGGTGAAATGTATCTAGCTAATTAATTTTATCTTATACCAATTAATATAGCTATCCTTTAATTAAGATAGCTATATTTTTAATATATAAACGAGGTGACAAAATGAAATCAAACTTTAATAAAACTGTGTACATAGTTAATGCCTTTACTCACAATGATATGGGTGGAAACAAGGCTGGTGTAGTTATTGATTGTGATGACTTATCCTCTAATGACATGGCAGCTATCGCAAAAGAAGTAAACCTTTCCGAAACTGCCTTTGTGATAAAATCAAAATGTGACGATTATGACTATGAGGTTAGATTTTTTACTCCTTCAACAGAAGTTGATTTATGTGGTCATGCTACCATCGCCACTTTCTACACCTTAGGTAAATTAGGCTTTATCAAACCAAGTACAAGTCCAGTAAAATTAAAACAAAAAACTCTTGCCGGTATTTTAGACATAGAAATTTATTTTTATAATGAAAAAATTGCCTATGTGCTTATGACTCAAACCAATCCTAAGTTCTATTCATATATTGATGATGTAAAAGAACTTTGTGATATATTAGGAATAACCTTAGAAGATACCGGAATCCAAGGTCATACACTAAAACCTATGATAATTTCTACAGGTCTTAAAGATATAATGTTCCCAGTTAAATCTCTAAATGCTCTAAAAAAAATAAACCCAGATTTTCAAGGCCTAAAAGAATACACAGATAACTTAAATTTAGTAGGTCTTCATGCCTTCTCTTTAGAAACTGAAAATTCTAAAAGCACTGTTGCAACTAGAAACTTCGGTCCTAGTGTAGGTATCGATGAAGAAAGTGCTACTGGCACATCTAATGGCGCATTATGTGCATACATAATGAAACATAACATACTTGATTTTAAAGATAAACTAACCATATGTTGCGAACAAGGTTATTACATGAATAATCCAAGTGAAATTATCTGCACGGGTGAAGCTATTAATAATGACTATTTAATAAAAGTTGGTGGCATAGGAAGTATAGAAAAAACTATAGAGGTGACTTATAAATATGAAATGGTCCCTATGTCAAGG
>NZ_DGRF01000057.1:0-23555 GCF_002390995.1 Clostridium sp. UBA4395 | reverse complement strand
GTCAAAAATCGTTGACATATTATTTATCCTTTTTATGATGATTCTCCAGCAGCTTTTTATCTTCTTTAGTCAGTTCTACATTTTTATATAAGTCCCTTCTTCTCTCCTTTGTAATCAGTAATGATTTAAGCCTTCGCCACTTTCTTACATTTTCGTGATGTCCAGATATTAATACCTCTGGAACTTCATCTCCTTCAAAGGAAAGAGGTCTTGTATATTGAGGATATTCTAATAATCCTTCATAAAAGGATTCTTCTTCATAACTCTCATTACAGGATAGAACTCCCGGTATCATTCTAGCAATACTATCAACTACAGGTATGCAAGCCATTTCTCCCCCTGTTAAAACAAAATCCCCTAGAGAAATTTCCATATCTATATATTTATATACTCGCTCATCTATACCTTCGTAATGACCACATAAAAATATTAACTCCTCCTCTTTTGCAAGTTCTTTACACAACTCTTGACTTAAAGTCTTACCTCTAGGACCTAAAAATATAACTTTTCCTTTATTATTTTCTCTTAGATGTTTTATGGAGTTCACAATGGGTTCTGGGGTCATCACCATACCTGCTCCACCTCCATAAGGGTAATCATCAACCTTTTTATGTTTATTAGTAGAGAAGTCTCTTATATTAGTAGTATTTATAGATAATATTCCTTTTTCCATAGCATTTCCTATGATACTATGATTAAATACCTGAAACATCTCTGGGAATAAAGTTAATATATCTATCTTCATTATTCAGACCATACCTTCACTGGTTTTATTACAATTTTATTATTTTCTATATCTACTTCTTCTACAATTGTCTTTAAAGCAGGAACTAACACGTCTTCTTTTCCTTCTGATTTAATCCAATATACATCATTACTTCCCGTTGCAATAACATCATATACTTTCCCTAATTCTTCTCCATCTGTATCATAAACATAACAATCCATTAAATCTGCAACATAGTAGCTACCCTCTGGTAATTTTATAGCATCTTCTCTTTTTACTTGAAGATATTTATTTCTATAAATTTCGGCTTCTTCAATAGAGTCAATTCCTTCTATTTTTAATATAGCTCTATCCTTTTGAAGCTTAACTGATGTAATTTTTATTTCTTTATCATCTATGTATACCTTATCTAAGTCTCTAAATCTTTCTAAGCTATCTGTTAGAGAAAGTACCTTAACTTCTCCTCTTACTCCATGGGGCTTAGTTATCTGCCCAACGCTCATCAATTCCCTCATCATATATCTCCTCACTACTTAATTACTTAATATTATTAACATAAAAAATTTTCATAAACTCTGTTTATTATAATAATTCTTTGTAATTCTTGTCAACTACAATATATAAAAAAATAAGAGCTAGGTATTCCTAACTCTTATATTATTTCTACAACAACTCTTTTATTTTCTTTAATCGCTGCTGCTTTAACAACAGTTCTAATAGACTTAGCTATTCTTCCCTGTTTTCCAATTACTTTCCCCATATCTTCTTCAGCAACCTTTAATTCTAAAATTATAGAATGCTCTCCAGCAATTTCATTTACTTGCACTGAATCAGGGTTATCAACTAATGACCTTGCAATAATTGTAAGTAATTCTTTCATGGATTGCGCCTCCAATCAATTAAACTTTCCTATTTTATTCCTGCATTGTTGAAAAGTCTTTTAACTGTGTCTGTTGGTTGAGCTCCATTTTTTACCCATTTAACTGCTTTCTCTTCATCGATTTTAACAGTTACTGGCTCTGTAGTTGGATTGTAGTATCCAATCTCTTCAACAAATCTTCCATCTCTTGGAGATCTTGAATCAGCAACAACTATTCTGTAGAAAGGAGCTTTTTTAGCACCCATTCTTCTTAATCTTATTTTTACTGCCATTATATTTTCACCTCCTTCAAAGGTTATGTGTATTTGAACTTAGAAAGGTAATTTTCCAAACAAGCCTTTTTTACCAAATTTACCAGCCTTGCCTCCCATGCCCTTCATCTGTTTCATCATTTTTTTCATCATCTCGAAGTCTTTTAAAAGTTTATTCACTGCTTGAATGTTAGAACCTGAACCATCGGCTATTCTCTTCTTTCTAGATGGTGAAGAAGATACTATACTTGGATTTTTTCTTTCCTTGGCAGTCATGGAATGTATTATTGCTTCCATCTTTCCCATGGCCTTTTCACTTTGTGAAAAGTCTACGCCTTTTAATTCCTTTGCATTAAAGCCTGGAATCATTTCAACCAACTTGCCCATAGGTCCTAAATTTTTCATTTGATTCATAGTCTCTAAAAAGTCCTCAAGATTGAATTCTTGATTCATCATTCTGTTACCGAGTTCTGTAGCTTTCTTCTCATCGATAGCTGATTGAGCTTTCTCAATTAAAGAAAGTACATCTCCCATACCAAGTATTCTTGATGCCATTCTCTCCGGGTGGAAGATTTCTAAATCTGTCATCTTCTCTCCCATACCTACATATTTTATAGGCTTTTCAGTGATTGCCTTAATTGATAGTGCAGCACCACCTCTGGTATCACCATCCAACTTGGTAACGATAACTCCTGTAATATCTAGTGTATTATTAAAGGTTTCAGCTACATTTACTGCATCTTGACCTGTCATAGCATCTACAACTAATAAAATTTCTGATGGATTTATTGAAGCTTTTATATCTTCAAGTTCTCCCATTAGCGCTTCATCTATGTGAAGTCTTCCTGCTGTATCCACAATAACTACATTAGCTCCAATGCTCTTAGCATGTTCAATGGAAGCTTTTGAAATATCTACTGGGCTATTTTTATCTCCCATGGTGAATACAGGTACATCTATTGACTTTCCTACAACTTGTAGTTGTTTTATAGCTGCTGGTCTATAAACGTCACAGGCTACTAGTAATGGCTTTTTATTGCTTTTTCTAAGATTTAGAGCCAGCTTTCCTGCCATGGTTGTTTTACCTGCACCTTGGAGACCAACTAACATTATCATTGTTATTCCATTGTTGACAAATTCTATTTTCTTTTCAGTGGTTCCCATTAATTCAGTTAATTCTTCATTAACTATTTTAACTACTTGCTGACCTGGTGTTAAACTTTCCATAACTTGATCACCAAGACATTTTTCACTGACAGACTTTACAAAGTTTTTAACAACTTTATAATTTACATCCGCTTCTAAAAGAGCAAGTTTTACTTCTCTCATAGCCTCTTTAATATCTTTCTCTGAAAGCTTACCTTTACCCTTTAGCTTTTTTATGGTCTCTTGTAATTTGGAAGATAGTCCTTCAAAAGCCATATGAAAACCTCCTATACATTCTCTTCTATATCTTTAATTATATGGTCTATTTCTTTTTTTATATTTTCTTCAGAAGTAGTACCTTTTAATTCTATTAATTTGTTAATAATTTCAGTCTTAGAGTTTTCTATAGCTAAGGTTTTTTTCATTAAGTGAAGTTTACTTTCATACTCTTCTAAAAGATTACCACATCTTTTAATTAAGTCATGAATTGCTTGCCTACTAGTATTATTAACTTCTGCTATTTCTGATAGAGATAAGTCATTATTATAATATAAATCCATAATATCTCTTTGTTTATCAGTAAGTAATGAGTTATAAAAATCTAGTAAAATTGATATTTCAACTCTTTTTTCCATATAATCACCCAACTCACAAAACTTATATTAACAAATTAATTTTAAGCTGTCAAGTATTTTTACTTAACAGTTAAAATAAAGCTTCTACAAAATCTCTAGAATTAAATTCTTGAAGATCATCTATACCTTCCCCTACTCCTATATATCTAACTGGAATATTTAAAGTATGTTTTATAGAGATAACTATACCACCCTTAGCTGTACCATCTAGCTTTGTTAGAATTATACCATCTATAGGACATACCTCCATAAATTGTTTTGCTTGAATAACTGCATTTTGTCCAGTAGTAGCATCTAAAACTAGTAAAGTTTCCTTTTTAGCTTCTCCATACTCTCTATCGATAACTCTATTGATTTTTCCAAGTTCATCCATAAGATTTTTCTTATTATGAAGTCTACCTGCAGTATCACAAATTAACACATCAACTTTTCTAGCCTTTGCAGCCTGTACTGCATCGTATATAACAGCTGCTGGATCTGAACCTTCTTGATGTTTTATCAGATCCACATTAGCTCTATTACTCCAAACTTCTAATTGATCTATAGCTGCCGCTCTAAAAGTATCTGCTGCTGCTAATAAAACCTTATAATTATTATTTTTTATTCTAGCAGCCATTTTTCCAATTGATGTAGTTTTTCCTACTCCATTAACACCAATGACTAATCTTACTTCTGGTGTTGATTCAGGTATTATTGAGGTTTCATAGTCTCCTAGCATATCCATAATTATAGATTTCATAGCTGGAAGTATCTCTTCAGTATCATTGATTCTTTCAGAAACAACCTTTTTTCTAAGCCTTTCAATAATTTCTACCGAGGTTTCTACCCCTATATCGCTAGTTATTAATACTTCTTCTAGTTCTTCATATAAATCATCATCTATTGTAACTGCAAGTTTTAATACTTGAGTCACTGCATCATTTATAGTATTTCTAGTTTTGCTAAGCCCCTGTTTTAACTTATCAAAAAATCCTCCAAACATATTAATCCTCCTTATTCCTTATTAAATTCCATGGATACTACCTTAGATACACCCTTTTCTTCCATAGTAACTCCATAAATCATATCACTGGTTTCCATGGTTCCTTTTCTGTGAGTTATTACTATGAATTGTATGTTCTCAGAGAATTTTTTTAAAAATTCTCCATATCTAAGTACATTAGCATCATCTAACGCTGCCTCAATCTCATCTAGTATGCAGAATGGAGTTGGCTTCATCTTTAGTATTGCAAATAGTAGTGCAATGGCTGATAAAACCTTCTCTCCTCCTGAAAGTAGATTTATATTTTGAAGTTTTTTTCCTGGTGGCTCTACATCTATTTCAATCTTACAGGTTAGCTCATCATCACCTTGAAGACTTAAATCAGCACTTCCACCCTTAAATAACTCCTTAAAAGTCTCATTGAAGTAAATCCTGAGCTGCTTAAAATTCTCCATAAACACATCTCTCATCTTTTCAGTTATCTCGCCTATGAATTCAATTATTTCTTCCTTAGACTTAACTAAATCTTCCCTCTGTGTGCTCATAAAAGTATACTTTTCATTTACTTCTTTAAATTCTTCTATGGCTCCTAGGTTAACTACTCCAAGAGCAGTTATTCTCTTTTTCAATTCTGCAACTTCATTCTTTAATATAGCTATATCATAACCCTCTAGCTTAAAACTTAATCCTTCTGCAAAGGTAAGATTATACTCTTCATTAAGCTTTTTCAATAGAACTTCTTCTTCTGATTCAATTTTAGCCAAAGAAATCTGGTTTTTATGAATTTCTTTTTCTAGTTTATCTAATTGTAAATCAATATCTTCAATTTTTGAAGTTATAACTGGAATTTTATCTTTTATCTTTAACTTTTCTACTTGGGTTTCTTCAAAAAACTGCTCTAACTCCTTAAGTAACTTAATAATTTCCTTAGTATTTTCAGTACTTTTAGATATGTTTATTCTATATTCTTCCTTAGCTAAAGTGGATGTTTCTATATTTTTCAAATTGCTTTCAATTAGCCTTTTCTCAATATCTACTGCCTGGGTCATCCTATCTAATTCTTGAATATTATTACTTATAACTTCTAAAAGCTTTGCTTTATTTATTTTTATAGAGGTTAATTCATCTTTAATGGCATCTATATACAAATTTTTGCCTTTAGTTTTATTGTTATGCTCATCATATTGACTTTCTAATTCTATTACTTTATCTTTAAGCTCAGTTAATTCCTGCTCTGAAAAAGTTAATTTAGCTTTTAAGGCTTTAATTTTCTCCTCTTCCTTACCCAGATTTTCGCTAGCTTTTTGAAGTTCTCTTTTGTTTCTTAGTTCCTCTTCAGTAACCCTAGATATTTCACCCTTAATCTTTGTTATATTAATACTCTCGTAATGTATTTCATCTCTTAAGTTAAGACCTCTATCATCTAGTTCTTTAATCTTAACATTAACTGATGTTATTTCTTCATTTTTAAGAGCAACTACTCCGTGACTTTCTTCTACTTCCTCAGTTAATTTTTCAATTTCTCTCTTTCTACCAATTACGTTAGCATTTTTAGAATAACTTCCTCCCGTTAGTGATCCCCCTGGATTAAAGACTTCTCCATCTAAGGTAACAATTCTATATTTATAGCCACAAACTTTAGATATATGTAGTCCATTATCCATAGTATCACATACAAGAGTTTTGCCTAAAACCTGATCGATTACACCCTTAAATTTATCTTCAAATTCTATAAGTTCACTAGCTATGCCTATATACCCCTTAGTATCCCTTACAGTTTTATCTACCACTAGGTTCTTACCCTTTACTATATTTATAGGCATAAAGGTTGCTCTTCCTATTTTACTACTTTTCAAGTAATTAATAAGATTTTTTGCTATGTGTTCATCCTTGGTGACAATATTAGATATGCTAGCTCCCATAGCAATCTCTATTGCTCTTTCAAACCGCTCTGGAACCTTTATTATATCTCCAAGTACATAGCAATCCTCATTTGCTTTATAATCTTTACTATTCTCTATGTGTTGCATTAAAAGTTTTACAGATCTATTATATCCTTCATAGGAATTCTCTAAAGTTACCAAAGCATTTAGCCTAGCTTCTTTATTTCCTTGCTCTCTCAATATTGCTTTTAATTTTTTTTCTAAGATCTCTAAGTCATGCTTACACTTAGATAGTTTTTTTCTATTTTCCTTAACTTCCTCTTCATATTTCTCAATATTAATACTAGCCTTATTCTCTTCTTCTATTAAATGATTCTTGGTCTTGTTATTTATTAATATAGAATTTTTAAAAGTTTGAACATCTAATATTAAGTTTTCTACATTTCCACTACTAATTTCGATATTATTTTTTAAAATATCTATTTCACTAGTTTTAGAATTAACATTATGATAATACTTAAATTTTATCTCTTCTAATTCCTTTAATTTATTATTATCACTAGTTACACTATTTAATACATTTGTTAATTCTAATTGTTTTTTTTCTATTTTATTATTTATGTCTAATTCTTCTTCTTTTAAGGCAGCAATGCTCTTTCTTTGATTTTCTATTTTCAAATATGCCTCTTCAAGATATTGATTTTTTTGCAGTATTTCACTGTTTAATCTATTTATACTGTCTTCTAAATGTAATATTTTTTCTTCAAAGAGTTTAACTTCTCCAATTACTCCTTGATGTTTATTTTGACTTTCATAATAAATCTTTTTCTTCTCTTCTAAAATATTATTTAAAGCTTCTAACTCTTCATTATTATTTTCATAAGCTAGTTTTAATTCATATTTTTCTTTCTTCAAGGTTTCTATATCTGTAGTTACAGCATTTATTGTGTTGTTGTATCTATCTATGTTAATTTTAGTTTTTTCCAAAAAATCTATGATTATATTAACTTCCTTTACTTTTATCTCTTCAGAAGCTTCCAAAAATATTTTGGCTTTTTCACAATCTTCTTCTAAGGATGGAAGCCTTTCTTCATAGGTAGAAATAATATCATTTATTCTAATAAGATTTTGCTCCGTGTTATCTAGTTTCTTCTCAGCCTCTTCTTTTCTTGTTTTATATTTTACTATACCTGCGGCTTCTTCTAATAACTTTCTTCTATCCTCTGACTTAGCACTTAAAATTGCATCAATTTTACCTTGTCCTATTAAGGAATATCCTTCCTTACCTATACCTGTATCCATAAATAAAGCTTGTACATCTTTTAATCTACACACAGTATTATTTATTAAATACTCACTTTCACCTGATCTATATAATCTTCTTGCAACGGTTACCTGAGAATAGGCTATATCTAAGTCGGAATCGCTATTATCTAAAGTAAGAGAAACTTGAGCAAGCCCTACAGGTTTTCTATATTGAGTACCTGCAAAGATTACATCTTCCATTTTATCTCCTCTAAGATTCCTAATACTTTGTTCACCCAGCACCCACCTTACAGCATCAGAGATATTACTTTTTCCACTTCCATTGGGACCTACAACTACAGTTACACCCTTTTTAAATGTAAGTTCTGTCTTATCTGCGAAGGATTTGAATCCTCTTATTTCGATAGATTTTAAGAACATCTATTCACACTCCTAAGCTCCTAAGATTATAGGTAAAATAAGTACTGCAGCCATAGCAATGCATATACAAGTAGTTATTATTTTTATATACTTTTCTCTTTTTTTCTTAGTCATCCTCATAAAATCCACTCCTAACTTTAATTTAAAGAAAATATCCTGTAATCTTCCTAGGATACTTTAAAATATATATTTACTTTAGCCTATATAATCAAAAGTTTTATTGATATTTAAGTTTCAAATAATCCTTCTGATTAATTATATCTAACTTTGTACCATTATAAAACCCTATGGAAGACTTTCCTATATTTCTTTCTTGAGTTACAAATATTTCTTTACTCTTTAATTTTTTTAGAAGCAGATTAAAATATTGCTTTTTATTAGAATAAAGCTTAGATATATCTTTGGGATTTATATATATTTTGTACTTATCCATTTCTTTATCTTTATAGTAATCATAAATCATATCACAGTAGACACTACTCTCCACCAGCTCTCTAAAAGCAGGATGAAAAGGTCCATCTACCACATCACCATCAGCACTAATCTCCTCTGTAGGTTGAAGTCCAATTCGGATAACCTTTATATCATTACCCTCCATCATTCCATAGACTATCTTACTTATATCTACAGCTTCCTCTAAAGTATATGGTTTATATAGGCCTTCCCTTAAGAGCTTTTCCATAGGAGTTTCCTTAATAACTAGGGATGGATATATCCTACAGATATCTGGATTCATAGAAATACTTTTTCTTGTAGTTTCAATATCCTTCTCTCTTGTATCTCCTGGGAGTCCTAGCATGATTTGATGTCCTAAGGTAAATCCATATTCTTTTATTAATTTCGACGCCGTCTCCACATCTTCTGAACTATGCCCTCTTCCTGATTTATGTAAAACTTCTTCATCTAAAGATTGAACTCCTAATTCTATAATATCTACATCAAAGCTTTTTAGGTGGTCTAAAATCTCTTGGTCTATATAATCTGGTCTTGTGGACAATCTTATAAATTTAATCTTTCCTATTTTTTTATAGTTTTGAGCTACTGATAATAGTTCTCTTTGGATGCACATATTAATTCCTGTAAAAGTACCACCGAAAAATGATACCTCAATTATAGCATCACTACTATCTATAGTTTCTAAATAGTCCTCTATGGTTTTTTTTACATAAGCACCGTCTACATTTCCTGCGCTACCTGATGACCCTGCATCTCCTGTAATACTATCCTGATTACAAAATACGCAAGTATGAGGACACCCTATATGAGGCACAAATATAGGTATAATATAATGATTTTTACTCACTAATATCCCCCCTCTTAATTAAAACTTCCCTAGCGGCCATTTGTTCAGCTTCTTTCTTACTATACCCTGCGCCACTTCCTTTAGCTTCTCCATTAATCAAAACCTTCACAAAAAATTCTCTTCTATGAGGTGGTCCTTCAAAATTAATAAGAGAATAAGAAATATCTACATCTCCATTCTTTTGTAATATTTCTTGAAGCTTTGTCTTATAGTCTAAAATTATCTCATTTTTAACTGCTTTAATAATAATTGAGTTAAAGTTTTTAAGGACAAATTCCTTAGTTACTAAAAGTCCTTCATCTAAGTATACTGCGGCAATAATAGCTTCTACAGCATCAGCTAAAATTGATACTCTAGTTCTACCACCGGTTAATTCTTCACCTTTACTCATATAAATGTATTTTCCTAGTTCCCACTTCTTAGCTATTTCAAATAAAGAATTTTCACATACAATTAAAGCTCTTACCTTAGTGAGGTATCCTTCTGTTTCATCTATGTGATTAGTAAATAAATATTCAGATATAATTAATTCTAAAACCGTATCTCCTAAAAACTCTAATCGTTCATTGAAGGCAGCATTTCTTTCATTAGCGTAAGAACTATGAGTTATTGCTGTTTGTAATAAAGTTAAATCTTTAAAGTCAATACCTAATTTATTTTTTAATTCTAATGTACTTTTTAATATTTTCATCTTTTTACCTCTTTCGCCAAGGTTTATTCTTCAATTTATCTAAATAACTTACTAACTTAATATTATTATTCAAGTAAATAAACTCAAGTGGATAAATTCAAGAATAAATCTAAAAATAAGGTTCCGCATTTCTACGGAACCTGCTGACATTATTCTTCTACTCGTGCTTTTATGTAGTCAACTACATCTCCAACACTAGTTATTTTTTCTGCATCTTCATCAGGGATTTCCATGTCAAATTCCTCTTCAAGGGCCATAATTAACTCAACTAAGTCCAATGAGTCCGCTCCTAAATCATCAACAAATCCAGAGTCCATAGTTATATCATTTTCATCTATGCTTAGTTGCTCCGCGATTTTTGCTCTTATCTTTTCAAACATTTTATATACCTCCTAAAAATTGAATATAATATCACTATTTAATATAATAGCATATTGGATAATAATCAACTGTTTATTTTCAAATACTATATTATAATATACTAAACCTACAAAATTTTATTCACTTATTTTAATTTTTTTATTTTTCTTCTTTAAAAGCATCTTTAACTTTATCTAATACTTTTGTATCATAATAGGTTTTAGAAAGTTTTATTGCATTTTTTAAAGCCTTGGCATCGGAGCTTCCATGAGCTTTTATGCAAATACCATCAACCCCTAAAAATGCAGCTCCACCGTATTCTTTATAGTCATAGTGCTTTTTAAATCTCTTAAATACAGGCTTTAATAATAGTCCACCTATTTTTGTTGTTGTGGAACTCATTATTTCATTTTTAAGCTCACTTAGAATGGTTTCTGCAACGCCTTCATACATCTTTAATACTGTATTACCTACAAAACCATCACAAACAAGGACATTTACCTCTCCTTTAGGAATTTCTCTCGGCTCTATATTTCCTATAAAATTTAAATTCTCTTGTTTTAAAAGTTGATAAGCTTCCTTGGTTAATTCATTTCCCTTTTCTTCCTCTGATCCTATATTTATAAGGCCTACAGTAGGATTTTCAACAGATAATACACTTTCAAAGTATACCTTACCCATTTGAGCAAACTGAGTTAAATAATGGGGTTTACAATCTGCATTAGCTCCTACATCTATTATCATAAATGGACCATTTTTACCTGGCATAACTGGTGCTAGTGCCGGTCTACTTATCCCTTTAATCCTCTTTACAATAAGAGTACAGCCTGCTAAGAAGGCTCCTGTACTTCCAGCAGATACAATGGCATCTACTTCCTTATTCTTAACTAATTCTAAAGCTTTAACAAGAGATGAATCCTTCTTAGTCTTTAGAGCTTTTACTGGTGCTTCATTAGTTGAAATAATTTCAGTAGTACTTAAAATAGTTATTCTTCCTTTGGTATATTCATATTTTTCTAATTCTTTTTTTATAAGATCTTCTTGACCTGTAATTATTATATCTATATCATATTCTTTTTGTGCAAGAACACAACCTTCTACTATAGCCTCAGGTGAATTATCTCCACCCATTCCATCAACTACAACCTTCATAGTAACTCCTTTCATGATTTTAAAATATTTAAATACATTATATATTTTTTTCATTTAAATTTCCACATAAAAATAAAAAGAAAGTCTATCGACTTTCTTTTTATTCCTCAGTTGAAACAACTTCTCTATTCTTGTAGTAACCACAGTTCTTACAAACTCTGTGAGCAAGCTTCATTTCGTGGCATTGAGGACACTCTACTATTCCTGGTAAACCAAGTTTAAAAGTTTGAGCTCTTCTTGAATCTCTTCTTGCTTTTGAAAATTTTCTAGCTGGATTTCCCATTATTACACCTCCTTATGGTTAGAAAACATTTGTGATAGCTTTTCAAGTCTAGGGTCTACATAAAAATCAGTACAAGAACATTGTCCTAAATTTAAATCTTTCCCACAAGTCTGGCATAAGCCTTTGCAATCCTCTTTACATAACCTTTTAACAGGTAATTCAAGGAGAATACTGTTTTCAATAATTTCATAAATATCTATATTCTCAGTATTGGTTGAGATAATCTCACAATCATCAGTGTTTGATATTTCTTCTTCTATGTGCACCTTAACTTCATAAGAAAAAGCTTTTGCACATCTAGAACAATTTAATAATACTTCAGTATCTACGTCACCAATAAGTTCTATAACTTCCTTTTTGCGACGCAAAAACCCATTAAACTTAATAGGCTTGGAGTATTTTACCATTTCACTACCATCGTAAAACTTATTTTTCTCAATTTCGATATCTATATTCTTTCTCTCATAGTTCTTATCATTTAAATCTTTAAAGTTTATAATCATAACAACACTCTGAAAAAACATAATATACCTGTTTTTCCTCATATAACTAAGACTAGTTATATAT
Organism: Clostridium sp. UBA4395; assembly: GCF_002390995.1. Taxonomy (NCBI): domain Bacteria; kingdom Bacillati; phylum Bacillota; class Clostridia; order Eubacteriales; family Clostridiaceae; genus Clostridium; species Clostridium sp. UBA4395. The sequence goes on along the minus strand of NZ_DGRF01000057.1, from coordinate 11,009 downwards.
AATGCAAAATGCATAGCTTGAGTAAAGCTCCAACTTCCCTCCTTAAGTTAATTAAATATATCATTCAAACACAAGTTATTATATAAATTATACCGATAAAAGTCAAGGTAATTTACACATGTATATTTTTTCCTTAAGATAAAAAGCTAATTTTTTACTCAAGCACATAAATATTTTTACTATTTTGAAGTAAGTTCTTTAGTATCTCTTGCTATTACTAACTCTTCATTTGTAGGAATAACAAATACTTTTACTTTAGCTCCATCTTTGCTTACTTCTGTAGATTTTCCTCTAACATTATTCTTAGCATCATCTATTTCAATACCTAAGAATTCTAAGCCTTTGCAAATTTCTGCTCTAGTTTCTATAGCATTCTCTCCAAGTCCTGCTGTAAATACAACTGCATCTACTCCGCCCATTGCTGCAGCATAAGCACCGATCATTTCTCTTACTCTGTAGTTATATACATTTAAAGCAAGAATAGCTCTTTCATTTCCTTCTTTAGCAGCATCTTCTATATCTCTAAAGTCACTACTTACTCCTGATAATCCAAGAACTCCTGATTGTTTGTTCATTAAATTATCAACTTCTTTAGCTGTCATTTTTCCTTCATTCATTAAGAATGTAACTATAGCAGGGTCAATGTTTCCGCATCTAGTTCCCATTGCTATTCCTTCAAGTGGAGTGAATCCCATACTTGTATCTACACAATGGCCATCTTTTATAGCAGCTAAGCTAGCTCCGTTTCCAAGATGACAAGTGATGATTTTAACATCTTTTATGTCTTTGCCCATTAATTTAGCACATTCTGCTGATACATATTTATGTGATGTTCCGTGGAAACCATATTTTCTTATTCCATACTTAGTGTATAGCTCATATGGTAGTGGGTACATATAAGCAGTTTTTGGCATTGTTTGATGGAATGCTGTATCAAATACTGCAACCATTGGAGTGTTTGGCATTAAGCTCTTGCAAGCATTAATTCCAATTATGTTTGCTGGATTATGAAGTGGTGCAAGTTTTACACACTCTTCTAAACTTTCCATAACTGCATCATCAATTACTACAGATTCTGAATATTTTTCTCCACCATGAACAACTCTGTGTCCTACTGCTGATATTTCATCCATTGAAGAAATAACTCCATGGTTACCATCTACTAATGCACCTAAAACTAATTTTATTGCATCTTTATGGTCAGCCATTGGTTGCTCTATTATATATTTATCTCTTCCTGGAACCTTTTGAGTTAAAATTGAACCTTCAATTCCTATTCTTTCAACTAATCCTTGTGCTAAACTCTCTTCTGTTTCCATGTTTATTAATTGGTACTTTAATGAAGAACTTCCACAGTTTATTACTAATACTTTCATTCTCATTTCCTCCTGACGCATTTGTAATATATTAATATATCATTATATTAGATTACAATATATTTTTAATTAAATCAATATAATATTTATTTGTTATTTTGTGCTTGCACTGCTGTAATTGCTACAACATTTACTATATCATCTACACTACATCCTCTTGAAAGGTCATTTATTGGTTTTGCAAACCCTTGACATACTGGACCTATAGCTTCAGCTCCTGCAAATCTTTGAACTAATTTATATCCAATATTTCCTGCTTGTAAATCTGGAAATATTAAAACATTAGAATTTCCTGCTACTGTACTATTTGGTGCTTTAAGACTTGCTACTTTATCAACTATAGCTGCATCTAATTGTAATTCTCCATCTATTGCAAGATCCGGTCTAGCTTCTTTTGCCATTCTTGTAGCTTCAACAACCTTATTTACATTTTCATGTTTAGCACTTCCCATAGTTGAGAAAGATAACATTGCAACCTTTGGATCTATTCCACATAGAGTCTTTGCATTTTCTGCTGTACTTATAGCTATTGATGCAAGTTCTTCTGATGTTGGATTAGGATTAACTGCACAATCTCCAAATAATAGAGTACCCTTATCTCCATATGGAGAATTTTCAAGTTCCATAACGAAGAAACTTGAAACAACTTTTATTCCTGGAGCTGTTTTTATAATTTGAAGTCCTGGACGTAATAAGTCCCCTGTGCTATGTACTGCTCCTGAAACTAATCCATGGGCATCTTCTAGTTTAACCATCATTGTTCCATAATAAACTGGGTCTTTAACTGTTTGTAATGCTTTTTCCTCTGTAACACCCTTATTTTTTCTAAGTTCATAAAATGCTTTTGCATACTCTGCAGTCTTAGGTGATACTTCAGGATCTACAATTTCAATTCCCTCAATATTTACCCCGAAATTCTTAGCATTTTCCTTAATTTTATCCTGGCTACCTACTAATATAACTTTAGCTATTTTATTTTTATGGATAATTTCTGAAGCCTTTAAATTTCTTTCTTCTTCACCTTCTGGAAGTACTATTGTCTTCATCTCTTGTTGTGCTAATTTCCATACCTTTTGTGTAAAACTCATTTTTCTTACCCCTTTCAGTAAAAATATTCTAAATATCCCTTATTACTATACCCCTTTTCATATATATTTTTCAACCTCTATATTGAATTTTTTTGACTTCATTTAATAATTAGGCTATGCTAATTAACATTTTTTTGATATAATCTATGGTTATATGAGTACAGGAGGTAATTTTAATGAAAATATCAGGAATTATTGTGGAATATAATCCTCTTCACAATGGACACCTTTTTCATATAAATAAAACAAAAGAATTGACTAATAGTGATTTAATTATTGCAGTAATGAGTGGAAACTTTAATCAAAGAGGTATTCCTTCTATAGTAGATAAATGGAAAAAAACATCAATGGCTTTAAATAATGGGGTAGATATTGTTTTAGAACTCCCTGCAATATACAGCCTATCTTCTGCGGAATTCTTTTCTTATGGTTCCGTAAGTCTTCTTAATAGTCTAGGAATAGTAGATTCAATTTGCTTTGGAAGTGAAGCAGGTGATATAGACTTTCTTAAAGAAGTATCTGATCTACTAGTAGAAGAACCTCCTTTATTCAAGTCCTTGTTGAAAGAAGAATTAGATAGAGGATTACCTTTTCCAAAGGCTCGTTCTTCAGCTTTAATTCATTATTTAAATAAAAAAAATTACTATAATGAAAAAGACTTAGCTGATTATCTAAATTCTTCTAATAATATTTTAGGTGTTGAATATCTTAAGAGCATGAAAAAACTTCATAGTAATATTGTACCCTATACCATAAAAAGGGAAGGTGGAAATTACAATAGTACCAATTTAAATAATATCTTCTCAAGTGCTACTGCTATTAGAAAATCCTTGAAATCAAATACTTCAATGGAAGAATTAATATCTCATGTTCCTCCTAGTGTTTATGAGGATATGGTAGAACTTAAAAATAAAAATTATAATTTCCCCTTTGATTACATGATGTATCCATATATAAAGTATAAGGCTATAACTAGCAAAACCAACTTTTTCGAATCAATTCCGGACGCTTCTGAAGGTCTCCATAATAAGATATTAACTACCATAAAAGACGCTAAAGATTATGAACATTGTATTGAAATGATAAAAAGTAAACGATATACCTATACTAGAATTAGTAGAATACTATGTCAGTATTTTCTAGGCTTTTATGAATACAATACCTTAGAAATGCGTAAAGAACCTTGCCCATATGCTCGTATTTTGGGCTTCACTAAACATGGAGCTATGGCATTAAAATCAATGAAGAACAATTCTTCTATACCAATATATTCAAAACTACCAAAGGATATAAACCCTACTTTAAAATTAGATTTACAATGCACTAGTGGCTATAGTATTCTAAATCCTTCCATAAGTGCTATGGAAGATTATCTACAAAGTCCGATTATATTATAAACATAATTCTTCAAGGAACCATACTAAAACAACCTAAATCTTAGATTATTTTTTAGTGAATTGTTTTGAGAGTACCTTGAAGATTTTATTTTACCTATATTTTGTTATCATATATTCCCAAGATAAAAAATATATTTAAGTATATCAATTTAAAAGGATTATTTAAATGAAGGCATTATTTTTTATTGTAATTGCGCTTATTATATTTTTAATATATTTATTATTTAGAAAATCATCAAAAAATCTTCTGCTTACAACATTATTTTCTCTCTTAATTATTTATATCATACTAAATCCTAAAGATTGCATAGCCTTTACTATAAATGGAGCTAAACTGTTTTTTTACTCGGTTTTTCCATCACTATTCCCCTTCTTGGTCATAGTTAACTTAATTTTTTCTTTTGAGGGTATAGAAATTTATTCAAAGTTTTTAGGTAAATTACTATGTACCCCTTTAAGACTACCAAAGGAGTGTAGTGTAGTTATTTTAGCTAGTTTGTTTTGTGGATATCCTCTTGGATCCAGATATGCTTGTGAACTCTATGAAAGGAAGGTTATTGATAAACCAACTTTTGAAAGGCTTTTAAATATAGCCACCAATGGAAGCCCTCTGTTTATTATAGGTGCTGTTGGTACTACAATGCTCCATAGTGCATTTTTAGGTTATATCCTTCTTATTTCTAATGCTTTATCTTGTATTGTTATGGGGTTAATATTACCTACTAAAAAGACTAATAAATATACTATATATAGCAATTCTTCTGTTGCTGCTACACAGATAAAAGAAAACCCTAACTTCGGGGTAGCCATGAAAAATGCTCTTGAAGATGCTACCAAAACCTGCTTATCAATAGGTAGTTTTGTAGTTATTTTTTCTGTAATTATAAACATAATAAAAAGCAGTGGAATATATCACACTGCCCTTATTTCTTTATGTAGTTCTGGTATTATTAATTACAATCTACTTAATGGAATCTTCCTTGGATTTATAGAAATTACAAATGGATGTAACATTGTAGCTACAAGCCCCTTAACTCTAAATATTAAAATTCTTATATGTAGCTTTTTAATAGGTTTTAGTGGGTTATCTATAACCTTCCAAGTATACTCATTTGTTTACAAATATAAGGTATCAATGAAAAAATATATATTTCTAAAAGTTGTTCAGGGAATAATATGCACCTTGATAACATTGTTATTTTTAAAGCTACCATTTTCTCTAGTTAATCAGGAAACTTTTTTCATAAACAATACTATGCTATCATCTAAACCAGGGTTTTTGGTCCTACTAATATTTATATTTTCTATCCCTGTAATATTTAAAAAGTTACGAGATTGTTTTTAGTCATTTCCTAATTCTTTAATATTTTCTCTTACCTTAGATGTAGTGGAAGAAATCTCTTTATATAATTTTACAAGCATTTCTTCCATTTCATTTTGTATAACTTTTAAAGACGCTTCTCCTATAATGTCTATATCCTTTTGTAAATTGCTTAAAGTGCTGTCTGCATAATTCATAACTCCAAATTTTAAATCCTTAGCTTGCTTATTAGCTTCACCTTTAATTTTTTTAGCTTCCTCATTAGCACTTTCTAATATTTCTTCTGCCTCTTTTTTAGCAGCTACTAACACATCACAGTTTTCATATTCTTGTTGTGCTCTTTTTCTACTATCCTGAATAATACGTTCTGCTTCACTTCTTGCTTCGTCTAAAATTATTTCTTTACGATTCATTAAATTTTTAGCTTCTTCAAATTCATCTGGTAGCAATTTTCTCATTTCATTAAGAGTTCTTAAGACTTCTTTTTTATTAATAGATACTTTACCTACTAAATTCTTTGGTGACATGTCAATAGTTTGTTGTAGATAATCTAATAGTTCTAATACCTTCACTATAATTCCCCCTCAAAACTTTTAGCTCTCTCTCTAATTTCATTTTCTAACTCTTTTGGAATTAATCCATCCAAGTGTCCCTTAAATAAAGCCACTTGCTTTATAGCTGATGAGCTAAGATAAGAGTACTTAGAGTTGGTCATCATAAACATAGTTTCTTTTGTTTTATCAAGCTTTTTATTCATTAGTGCCATTTGAAACTCATAATCAAAGTCTGACATAGATCTAAGTCCCTTAACCATTACATCACTGTCTTCTGCTTCCATAAAATCCACTAAAAGACCTGTAAAACTTTTTACTTTTACATTTGGTAAAGCTTTAACCACTCTCTCAATTTGATCAATTCTTTCTTCAATGCTAAACCATCCACTTTTGTTAGGATTTAGTAATACAGCTACTGTAACCTGATCAAATACGTATGAACATCTTTTTATAATATCTAAGTGACCATTTGTTATTGGGTCAAAACTGCCTGGATAAACTGCTTTAATCATTTTTTACTCCTTAAATTCATAGAAACATACAGTGGTGTTTCCGTATTTTCTTTGGTCTATTAAAACAATGTCTTCATAACCTTCACAAATTTCTTCACCTGAATCTATTTTCGTTACAATAAAGCCATCTCTTTGTAGTAAATTATGTTTTTTAATAAGTTCTAGAGCTGGTGGAATCATATCTTTTGCATAAGGTGGGTCTATAAATATTAAATCAAATACCTTTCCTATTCTCCCAAACTCCTCTAAGTATTTGTATGAATCACCTTTATAAGATGTACAGAAATCTTCAAATTTTAAATTTTTAATATTTTCTTTTAAATATTTATAAGTTACGTCTCCCATGTCTATTAAATGACACTCTTTAGCTCCTCTACTTGCAGCCTCTAAACCTAGGCTTCCTGTACCAGAAAATTGATCTAAAACTATACTGCCTCTTACTTTATTTTGTATTATGCTGAAAATTGATTCTTTAACTCTATCTAGAGTAGGTCTAGTGCCCATCCCCTCTGGTGATAGTAACTTTCTTCCTTTAGCTTTTCCTGCAATCACTCTCATTTTTATCTCCTTTGACCTTAGTTAAAGCAAATATAACTAGTGCTTTTCTCTAAGTTAATCATTATTTCTTTAAGTATTCTTTTGTTTTCTTCATCCTTGTTATTAATAAATTTCTTAGCTTCCTTATTTGCTATTTTAAATAGTTGAAAATCCTCTGATAAATCACTAAGAATTAATCCATTTTCACCAGATTGTCTAAGTCCAAACATTTCTCCACTTCCTCTTAATTTTAAATCTTGTTCCGCTATATAAAAACCATCATTACTATTTTTCATTATGTCCATTCTCTTTTTAGTTGTTTCACTTTTTATATTAGCTACAAGAACACAATAAGATTTATGAGATCCTCTTCCAACTCTTCCCCTTAACTGATGCAATTGAGATAATCCAAACCGCTCTGCATTTTCTATAATCATAACCGTTGCATTAGGTACATTTACACCTACTTCAATAACCGTAGTGGATATTAACACCTTAATGTTTCCTTCTTTAAATTCACTCATAATTAAATTTTTGTCTTTATTACTCATTTTACCATGAAGAATGGCGATTTCCATACTTTTAAAGTAAGTTTTTTTTAGTTCTTCATATAATGCTGTTACAGAACTTAATTTCATATCTTCATTTTCTTCAACCAATGGACAAACTACATAAATCTGCCTTCCTTTTTTTATCTCCTCTAAAGCAAAGTTATATATTCTCCCCTTTTCCTGAGTAGATAAATAATAGGTATCAATGGGTTTTCGCCCTGGTGGTAAGGTATCTATTATAGATACTTCTAAATCTCCATAAAGATATAAACATAAAGTCCTTGGAATAGGTGTAGCACTCATTACAAGTACATCAATATCTTCACGCTTATTTCCAAATCTAGTTCTTTGACCAACACCAAATCTATGCTGTTCATCAGTTATTATAAGTCCTAAGTTTTTAAACTGGACATTATCTTCTATCAAAGCATGAGTACCTATTATTAAGTCTATCTCACCTTTTAATAACTTTTCTTTTATAAGGTTTTTATTTTTTTCTGTGGTACTACCTGTTAGTAATTCTATGGTAATATTAAAATCCTTAAAGACTTTTTCTGCCTCGTAGTAATGCTGTTTTGCCAATATTTCTGTAGGCGCCATCATGGCACCTTGATATCCATTCATAATAACATTAAAAAGGGCAATAAAAGCAACTATAGTCTTGCCACTACCTACATCTCCTTGAACTAATCTATTCATAGGACTAGGTTTCTTTTGATCTCTTAATATTTCTCTAACAGTTCTAGTTTGTGCATCTGTTAACTGAAAAGGCAACTTATCCTTTAAATCTTTCAGATTCTTCGATATGGAAAAGGAGATTCCCTTAGAATTAATACTTCTATTTTTTAAGGCCATAAGCTTTAAAGAGTATGTAAATAACTCTTGAAACTTTAATCTTTTTCTTGCCTCTTCTAATAACTTTAAACTTTTAGGATTATGTATATTTCTTATAGCACTATCCAAAGACATAAAATCATGTTCATCCAAAATTGACTTTGGTAAATTTTCTTTTATTTTTACTGTGTTTAAAGTTTCTGTAACAATTTTATTTAAAAAAGTATTAGAAATATCGTCCCTTAAGGGATATCTTGCCATAATATCTGTACTCTCTGTAGTAGTATTCCTCATTATGGTTCCATTTTTAATTATAAAATCTCTACCTTGTTTCTCTATAATTCCACTTATAACATATCTACTGCCAATTCTAAAACTACTTTTCACATAGGGCTGATTAAACCATATTCCCTTAACCAATCTTCCCTTATGAATAAATCTAATGGTTGTAAGTATTTTGCCTGTTTTTGTCCTTATGTCAGGTAAAATTCTCTCCACTCCAACCTCTAAAATTATCTTCCCCTTAGAATCCACTTCATCTAAATCTTCAACAATAAAGATACTCTCATAATCCCTTGGAAAGTATAACAATAAATCTAAAATACTATATATTCCACATTTACTCAATTTCTCAGCCATTTTAGGCCCTACACCTTTAATTGCCGTAACACTACTATAAATATTCACCTTATCAACTCCATATGGCTAACATAGAAAAAAAGCCCTAAGGCTTTTATTCTACTGATGTAATAAAATAGTATAATGGTTGCTCACCATTAAAACATTGAACATCCATGTCTGGATATGCTTCTTCTAATTCTGATACCAACTGGTTAACCTTATCCTCTTCACAGTCTTCACCATAGAATATAGTAATAAGCTCGCTATCTTCATTTACCATGTTTTCTATAAGCTTTTTACATACAGCATATACATCTTGACCTATTTCACTTATTTTTCCTTCTAATAATCCTAGAATATCTCCCTCTTTAATATACCTACCATTATCTTCGGTATCCTTAACCGCATAGGTTACAGAACCAGAAGTAACAGTTTCTATAGTTTCATTCATAGCTGCTTCATTATCTCCTGAAGAGCCATCTGGATTAAACATAGTTATAGCTGTAATTCCTTGAGGGATAGTTTTTGTTGGAATCACTATAACCTTTTTATCTTCTATTAAATCTACAGCTTGTGTAGCTGCCATTATTATATTTTTATTATTTGGAAGAACAAATACTACCCCAGCATTAATTTTATTGATACTATTAACTATATCCTCTGTACTAGGATTCATAGTCTGACCACCTTCAATAACCTGATCTACGCCAAGATCTTTAAATATTGAAGATATCCCGTTACCTCTAGCTACAGTTACGAATCCATAAGCTTTAGGATCCTCTTTTACTTCTTCCACTACTGCATCATTGCTACTTTCATCTATTCCTAATAAAGATCTGTGTTGTTCTCTCATATTTTCAATTTTAATTTTTGAAAGATCTCCAAAGGTTACTGCTTTAGATAAAACTGCTCCTGGATCATTAGTATGAACATGAACCTTAGTTATATCCTCTAATCCTACAAGAACTAATGAATCACCTTGAGATTCAAGGAAATCTTTAAATTTTGGTATATCTTTTACTTCATTAAGTATGATAAACTCTGTGCAGTACCCAAATTTAATATCTTCCGGAGCCATGTTTAACTCTGGAATATCATAATTATTTTCTGATTCACCTTCTAAATCATTAATTAATGAAACTTCACCTTTATTTTTTAGAACTTCTAACATACCTCTTAATATTATTAATAATCCCATTCCACCAGCATCTACTACCTTAGCTTGTTTTAACTGTGGTAACATTTCTGGAGTCTTATCAAGCATCTTTTTACTTTCTTCACATACTTCTTCAAATAATTCAACTATATTTTCTGCTTCACTGCATATAGCAGCTTCTCCCGCCGCTCTAATTATAGTTAAAATTGTTCCTTCTGTTGGTCTCATAACTGCTTTATAAGCAAAATTTGAGCCTTCTACAAAAGAATTCTTAACTTCCTCTATAGTTGCCTCCTCTGTATTTTCAAGTCCCTTTGCCATACCTCTTAGAATCTGAGAAAGAATAACTCCAGAGTTTCCTCTAGCTCCCATTAAAGCACCCTTAGCTAACCTCTTAGATACTTCTCCTATACCCTTATTCTCTAAACCTTCTATTTCTCTAGCTGCAGCCTTAAAGGTTAAAGACATATTTGTTCCTGTATCTCCATCAGGTACTGGGAATACATTCAAGGAGTTTACATATTCTTTCTGCTTCTCTAATGCATTTGAAGCACTTTTTATCATATTTGAAAAATCACGTCCATTAATCTGTGTATATGCCACTTTATGTTCCCCCTTAAACTCTAATGCCTTGAATATTAACAGTAACTTGAGAAACCTTAACACCTGTAAGATTTTCTAAATTGTATCTAACTGTTTGTATTATATTATTAGCGATTACTGCAATTTTAGTTCCATATTCAACAATTATATATAGTTCTATAGCTATAGCATTCTCTTTTTGAGTTATTTTAACTCCTTTTGCTAGGTTTTCAGCTTTTAATAATTCCCATAAACCATCCTTAGCATTCTTTAAAGCCATGCCAACAACTCCATAGCATTCCATGGTTGATACACCTGCTATATTAGCTATTACATCTTCAGAATAGTATATGTTTCCTATTTCAGTTGTTATATTAGCTTTCATAATCAATTCCTCCTTAATTATACCTTATAAACATTTTATATTAACTTAAGATTTAATTCAACTAATATAATTATCAGAAGTTTAGTACGTGAAGT
>NZ_DGRF01000068.1:0-43319 GCF_002390995.1 Clostridium sp. UBA4395 | reverse complement strand
TGCCAAGGGCACTTTTTTTATTAATTTAACCTTTAAAATAATAGTATACTTTTATAAATAAGAGCACAATATATATTAAGATAATTAACTATTTATACGAGGAGGATTAGTAATGAAGAAATTAAAATATTCTTCTGTGGCTGTACTTATACTTATATGTATATTTTGTACTTTCAATTTAGCTTTAGCTGAAGACAATAGGAAATCTACTGACAAGGAATACTTAAAAAAAATAGTATATCTAACTTTTGATGATGGACCTACCAATAATACTTTAAAGATACTGAAGATTTTAGAAGAAGAAAATGTTAAAGCTACATTTTTTGTTATAGGAGAGTTAGCTAAAGAAAATTCTGATATATTAAAGCAAGTTGAAGGACAAGGGCATGAAATATGTATACATACTTATAATCATAAGAACTGCATCTATTCAAGTAAGGAAGAATATTTAGAAGATTATAATAAAGCTAATAAAGCTATCACAGATGTCCTTGGTCATGAACCTTCAAAATTCATGAGAATGCCTGGAGGGTCTAGCACTACCATTGGAGATAAGGGAACTGTTAGAGCTATTAGGAATGAATTATGTGATGAGGGATTGTACTATGTGGATTGGAATATATCTATTGAGGATGCTCTTTCTACAAATGTACCTGTAGAAAAACTTTTATCTACCTTTAAAAAGGAGCTTAAAAAAACTTTTATAGATCCCAATACTGCTATAGTACTCATGCATGATGGTGCCTCAAATTCTACTACACCTAAGGCGCTTCCGTCTATAATAAAATATTTTAAGGATAATGACTACGAATTTAAAAATTTTGGAGATATATCTGAGGAAGAATTATCTCACCTTTTGAATCAAAGACAGATTAATAAATATAATCAACCAAAGCAAACGGATGCTTCAAATTAAGAATCTAATCCTTTAAAAATAATAATTACTTTATATGCATAAGTATTATACTTGATTTAGTTTGACAAAGAGTTAAAGGTATGTAATATTTATGTATATAATTAATATTTTTGTATAGTTAAAATATTAATTGGAATGATTTTATTTGTAATGAAAATTTATAATTAAAATAAAGTATGTGTAGTATAGTCACAAATTATTTTATTAAGGATGTAGATATTTATGAGTAGTATTTTAAAGAATTTAGATGATGGAAAAGAAAAATCTATAAGAGAAATAGTTCTTAAAGAGCTTCGAACAGCTATATTTACAGGAGATATAAACCCGGGAGATAGATTGATAGAAAATAATATTGCTACAGCTATGGGTGTCAGTAGAACCCCAGTTAGAGAGGCGCTAAGACAGTTAGAAAGTGAAGGCTTGGCTGTGAATATCCCTAGAAAAGGCACTATAGTCAAGGGGATTTGTATTGATGATGCTATAGAGATATATGATATTCGCGAAGTTTTAGAGGGCCTTGCAGTAAGGGGAGCATGTATGCATATTTCTCGAATTGAAATAAGAGAATTGAGAGAAATCATAGAAAATATGAAAAAACTTATTGATACTAATAAAGAAAATGAATATGTAGAAGTTCACAATAGATTTAATAAAATAATTTTAGATGCTTGTCATAATAAAAGGCTAATATCACAAATGGAATATATATATGAATACTTACAGAGCCTAAGAAAGATTAGTTTAATGACAAAAGAAAGGAAATTAGACGCACTTAAAGAGCATATAGAAATTGTAGATGCTATAGAAGTTGGAGATGAGCAACTTGCTGAAGAAAGAGCAAGAGCTCATGTTACACGTGCTAAAAAATCTTTTCAAAATGCAGTGGTTAAATAGTAGTTTATAAACGATTATCTATAAAACATAAAGAATTGTTAATACTAAAATTGTATTAACAATTCTTTTTTTTATGATTTATAGTAAGTTTGAAATTACGAAGATTTTAAAAAATATTCAATTTTCTATTGATTTTTATAAACGAATTGTATACACTATAAACAAGATGTATACAAAAAGTATTTAAAGTATGAAAAGGGATACAAAACTATTGAATATTTTTAATCAGGAGGTGTAAATATGGAACTTAAAACAGTAGCTAGTGCTGGCACATTGGAATCCAGTGATATTCAAATTATAATTGAACCCTCAACTGCTGGAATAGAAATTACTCTAGAAAGTACTGTTAAAGCACAATTTGGAGAGGAAATAGAAGCAGTTATCAAAGAAACTCTTAAATCCTTGGGCGTAGAAAGTGCAAAGGTGTTTGCTAATGATAAAGGCGCAATCAACCCTGTAATAAAAAGTAGAGTTCAGACTACAGTTCATAGATCAGCTGAAAACAAGGAATATAAATGGGTGTAAGGGGAGATTAAGATGAAACTAAGACGTTCAATGCTATTTGTTCCTGGAAATAATCCAGGAATCATAAGAGATGTACACATATACAAACCTGATTCAGTAATGTTTGACTTAGAAGATGCAATTGCTATATCAGAAAAGGATTCTGCAAGATTTTTAGTTCACAATATGTTAAAAAATCTAGGAGATTACTATAAAGAACTAGATATAGAAACGGTAGTTCGTATCAATGGTTTAGATACAGAATTTTGGCAAGAAGATTTAGCATCAATAGTTACAGGGGGGGTTGAAGTTGTAAGAATTCCTAAAACTGAAACTGTAGAAGATGTTATGACTGTAGATAGAGAAATAGAAAAAATAGAGAAGGCTTGTGGAAGAGAAATTGGCTCAACAAAGATAATGGTAGCCATTGAATCGGCTTTAGGAGTTATGCATGCCTTTGAAATAGCAAAATCTCCAACTAAAAGATTAATAGGTATGGCTTTAAGTGGTGAGGATTTTGTAACTAGTATGAAGACAACAAGAACTCCAGAGGGAGATGAGCTTTATGTGGCAAGAGGAATGATTGCTATGGCAGGAAGAGCTTGTGGACTTGAAGTGTTAGATACTGTTTATTCAGATGTAAATAACGATGAAGGATTCCTAAAAGAAGCTAATCTTATTAAGAGAATGGGATTTGGCGGTAAGTCATTAATTCACCCAAGACAAGTGGAGCTTATACACAGTGTATATACTCCTAGTGAAAAAGAAATATTTAAAGCTAAAAAGATAGTCGATGCTACAGCAGAAGCTTTACGTGAAAATAAGGGAGTATTTACTGTAGACGGTAAAATGGTAGATAAACCAATTATAGAGAGAGCTCAAAGAGTTTTAGAACTTGCTAAAGCAGCGGGGGTTTTAGTTGGAGGTGAAGATAATGAATAATAGAGTAAGCAAAGAATTATTAAATAGCATACCGGGATATGAGAATAGAAAGGTTTATGAAACTCCCTTTATTAATCAACCAAAGGGAACTATGGTTGAAAGTGATAGTGAAAATTTAAAAGAGCAAGTAAAGAGAACTAAAGTAGTAGAATCTATAAGAGTTGCTATAGAAAAATGTGAAATTAAAGATGGTATGACTATTTCTTTCCATCATCACTTTAGAGCTGGAGATAAGCTTTTAATGATGGTAGTAGATACATTGGCAGAAATGGGTATTAAAAATTTAAGAGTAGCATCAAGTTCTTTAACAAGTGCTCATGATGGACTTGTAGCACATATAGAAAATGGTGTTGTAAATAGAATTGAAAGCAGTGGTCTTAGAGGAAAACTTGCAGCTGCAATATCTGAAGGAGTTTTAGGTAAGCATCCAGCAGTTATTCGTTCTCATGGTGGAAGAGCTAGGGCTATTGTAGAAGGAAATTTGAAAATAGATGTAGCATTTATAGCATCTCCATCTGCTGACTGCATGGGAAATGCCAACGGTGTAAAAGGAAAATCCATATGCGGATCTTTGGGTTATGCAAAGGTAGATGCAGAGTATGCTAATAAGGTAGTTGTAGTAACAGATACTTTAGTTGATTATCCCAACTTCCCACAGAGCATTCCACAAACTAAAGTTGACTATGTAGTTGTAGTTGATGAAATTGGTGATTCAAAGGGAATAATGTCTGGTGCAACTAGATTTACATCAAATCCTAAAGAGCTTTTAATGGCAAAAAGAGTACTTAATGTAATGCTTGCATCAGGAAGGTTTGTAGATGGATTTTCTATGCAAACAGGCAGTGGTGGAGCATCTCTAGCAGTTACTCGTTTTGTTAAAGAAGAATTAGAGAAAAGAGATATTAAATTAAGCTATGCCCTAGGTGGAATTACAGGACCGATGGTAGATCTTTTAGAAGAGGGACTTTGTGATACGCTATTTGATGTCCAATGCTTTGATTTAAAGGCTGCAGAGTCCATTGGGAAAAATGAAAAACATATAGAAGTTAGTGCAGATTTTTATGCTAATCCGTTTAATAAATCAGCTGCAGTTAACAAATTAGATTTTGTTGTCCTAAGTGCATTAGAAATAGATACTGATTTTAATGTTAATGTTATTTCTGGATCTGATGGAGTTATTAGAGCAGCATCAGGTGGACATAGTGACACAGCAGCTAATGCTGAAATATCAATTTTAGTATCACCTCTTACAAGAGGAAGAATTGCAACTATAATTGAAAAAGTAACCACTATTGTTACGCCAGGTAGTACCGTAGATGTAGTTGTTACGGATTATGGTGTAACTGTAAATCCAAGAAGACAAGATTTAATCAACAAGTTTAAGAAGGCAGGTCTTCCATTAATAACTATGGAAGAATTAAGAAAAATTGCTGTTAAGCTAATAGGAGTTCCTAAGGAATTAGAGTTTTCTGATGATGTAGTAGCTGTAATAGAATACAGAGATGGAAGTATTATAGATGTAGTTAAAAAGCTTAAAAAGTAAGCTAGATATTATCTTTGATTTGAAAGGTTTAAACAAATAACTTGTTAACCCTATTAGGACTTACTAAAAGTAAGGCCTAGTAATGAAATTATACAATTTAATTTTAGGAGGATTAATTATGCCAGAAAATCTTATTGAAGAAAAAAAAGGTCCCTTTAAAGTATACGGCATGCCGTGGTACATTTTTGCAGGAGTTGCAGTAGTAGTTTTCTTTGCAGCAATCAAAGGTTTTTTACCTAAAAACTCTGTAGGTGCCTTTGCACTATTATACTCAGTAGGTATCCTATTTGCTATGATTGGAGATAGGATTCCAATATGGAAAGAGTATGTTGGAGGAGGTCCAATTCTTGCTTTCCTAGGATCTGCAGCGTTAGTTTACTATGGGATAATACCAGAAGCAAGTGTTGAGGCTGTAAAAATATTCATGGATACTGCAGATTTCTTAGACTTATTTATAGCAGTACTTATAACAGGATCAATATTATCAGTTAATAGGAAACTACTTATGAAAGCTTTCCTTGGATATATTCCAGCAATATTGGGTGGAGTAATTGCAGCATTTGTATTAGGAGCTTTAGGTGGAGCTATGTTTGGTATTCCTATGTCAGAAATAGCTACTAAGTATGTACTTCCAATAATGGGTGGTGGTACTGGAGCAGGAGCAATTCCAATGAGTGAAATTTACTCAAGTGTTACTGGTGGGGATCCAGCAGCATGGTTATCCTTTGCTCTATCAATTCTTACAATAGCTAATATTATAGCTATAATAGCAGCATCAGTATTAAATAAATTTGGTGAAACTAAAGCTGGAGCTAAATTTAATGGACATGGTGAATTAATAAGAAATGCAGAAGATATATCTAAATTAGAAGAAACTAGAGTAGTTAAAGTTACAGCTAGAGAAGTTGCAGCAGGACTAATTCTTGCGTGTGCATTTTATGTACTTGGAAATATTTTATCAAAAACTTTAATTATACCGGAATTTACGTTAATGGGAATCAATGTTAAAATTGATATTCATAGATTTGCGTGGATGGTTATTTTAGTAGCTATAGCTAATGTAGCTAATATAATTCCATTAGAATTAAAAGAAGGAGCTAAAAAGCTTCAAGGATTTTTCTCTAAACAATTCTTACTAGTAGTAATGGTTGGAGTTGGTATAGCTATGACAGATCTTGGAGAGCTTATAGCAGCATTCAATATAGCTAACGTTGTTATAGCAGGTCTAATAGTTTTAGGAGCAATTCTTGGATCGGGAATTGTAGGATGGTTAGTAGGATTCTACCCAATAGAGACAGCAATTTCAGCTGGATTATGTATGGCAAACCGTGGAGGTTCAGGAGACGTTGCGGTTCTTACAGCAGCAAAACGTATGGATTTAATGTCCTTTGCACAAATTTCTTCTCGTCTTGGTGGAGGAATAATGCTGATATTAGCAAGTATAGCCTTTGGTATGTTCTTCTAAAATCAGATTTTGAAAATAAATATAAAAAGAGTGTTGCTGTCAACACTCTTTTTATATTATGATACAATGTAAGTATCATATAGTTATAAATTTATAATGGAGTGAAAGATATGAGTAAAAAGAAAAATAGAAAAACAAATAAAGAAATTTTACAAGAAGCTCATGCAGAAGGAATGTTTAGTGAAGCAGAAGAAATATCTAAAGGAAAAAAGAAATATGAATTTAAAAGTGGATTTGATGCTGTGTTTTCAGTAATTATTGTAATTATTGCATTACTAATAATATCTTTTGTAAGAAGATACTTTAACTTATAAAATTAAGATAGGATGTAATTTATTAAATGAGGTGAAGAAATGTATTATAACACTCAAAAAATAAATCTTAATTCTAAAATAGAAGTAAATAGGGTTGAGGAATTTTTAAGGGGATTTGCCCTTAAATATGAAGATGTAGATTATACTTTAATAATAGAGGAAGAGGGAGAAATAATAGCTACCTGTTCTAAGAAAAATAATATCGTTAAATGTTTTGCCGTAAGCGAGGATCATCAAGGGCAAGGTATATCAAATATACTTATTACTGATATCACTAATAAACTCTTTGAAGAAGGCATATACCATAACTTTATTTTTACAAAGCCTTCGAATAATTTTCTGTTTCAAGGACTTGGATATAAAGTAATTGTTGATACGGATAAAGTTAGTTTATTGGAAGCAGGGAATAAAAATATCCATAGCGAGTTGAAAAATATAAAGAAGAGTTATGAATTAAAGGATGAAGAGCAATATGCTGCGTTAATTATGAACTGTAATCCTTTTACATTAGGACATAAATATATAGTTAAGAAAGCAGCTATGGATAATAAAAATGTTATAATTTTTGTGGTAGAAGAAGAGAAGTCCTCATTTCCATTCCAAGTTAGATTTCAACTAATAAAAGATGGAGTTAAGGAATTTAATAATGTAACTGTAATACCTGGTGGGAATTATATTATATCATCAGCTACTTTTCCAAATTATTTTTTAAGAAAAGATGACGACATTCTAAAAGAATATACTAAAATAGATGGAAACGTCTTTGGAAAATATTTTTGTAAGGAACTAAATATAACTAAAAGATATGTAGGAAGTGAACCTTACTGCAATGTTACCAATACTTATAATGAAACTTTAAGAGAAGTATTGCCTAAGTACGGTGTGAAAGTTGAAATTATAGAGAGATGCGAGATAGAAAATAAAGCTATAAGTGCGTCTAGAGTTAGAGAATTACTTAAAGAAGATAGACTAGAAGAAGTAAGGAAGTTAGTCCCATTAACTACCTATGAATTTTTAACAAGCAGCCTAGGGAAAGATATTATAGAGAAGCTTAAACTTAGAGATTTGCCTCATTAAAATAATAAATATTTCCTATGACAAAAATTGAAGGTTAATTAATATACAATATAAACATTTAATTTTATCATAGTAAGGAAGGGGAAAAGTGATAGGATAATTATTGCCTATCCTTACATTAATATGGACTATACAGAAATAGATGAATTTTTAAATCATAGAGAAAAGAGAGTATTATATCAAGAACAACTTCTGAGAAATACATCTGGTGGAGTTACTCTTGCCACTGTAAGAGTAAACTATCCTGGTATAAAAAAATCTAATTATATTACAGATAGAATTGCCAAGATAGTTTGTGAGGATATATATTTATTTCATAATAAAAATATAATTTGTAAAGAAATCTATAAGAATAAAGAAGGAGTTATAGGTCATTTCATTTTTAATATTCATAACATTGAAGTAAAAAAGCAACTTATATATATGGAAGAAAATCATATATTAGGTAGATGTGTAGACATAGATGTATATTATCTTGATGATAGTGATCCATCGATGCCGTCCTTGCGTGGAGTATCTAGAAGTGACATAGGCCTAGAACCTAGAAAATGTTTTTTATGTGAAGAAGAAGCCAGAATATGTTCTAGAAGTCAAAAGCATAGTATAGAGAGGATAAAAGAGTATTTTATTAGTAAGTATGAAGAATATATGTGTTATGTAGATAAAAGAGATAGATTGTCCTATGATATATCTCAACTAGCCCTTAAATCAATGATTACAGAGGTATCAACTATGCCTTCTTATGGATTAGTTTCACCTGTTACAAAGGGGTCTCATAAAGATATGGATTACTATACATTTTTAGAGAGTAGTTTTGCCATAGCACCCTTTATAAAGGAAATGGTAGAAGCGGGATATAGCTATGAAACTCCAAAAAATATTTTTAAAGCTATTAGAACTATTGGAATAAAATGTGAAGAGACTATGTTTAAAGTTACTAAAGGTATAAATACCCATAAAGGTATGATATTTTTAATAGGAGTAGTGGCTACTGCCCTAGGTAAAGCTCTATATGAGAAAATATCCTTCAATAAAGTTCAAATTATACTAAAGGATATGTGTGAAAATATATTGGATGATTTTAAAGATTTGCATAAAAAGAAAGAATTAACTCATGGAGAGGCTTTATATTTAAAATATGGCTTTGCTGGAATTAGAGGAGAAATTAAAAAAGGTCTTGAAAATATTTTCCAGGAAATAATACCCAAATATAAAAGTTCTAATCTAAAAGGAAATGATTTGAATTCTGAAACATTGCTTATGTTGATTAGTAAAGTAGAAGATAGTACCATTGTACATAGACAAAATATAGAAAAACTTCGTGAAGTTCAAAGACGTGCCTATGAAATTTTAAACTTGGGGGGCTTCAATAGCGAAGAAGGAATTAAAGCAGCCCATGACTTTGAAAAGCAGTGTATAGACGAAAATGTGAGTCCGGGAGGATCAGCGGACTTATTGGCATTAGTTATATTTTTGACAGAGTCTGAAAGGTTCTTTTCATAAACTTTAACTCGTTACATATGTAAATTTTTAAAGTAGATATATTTAATTAACACAGGATGTTAAATGTATCTACTTTATTTTATAAATTTTTCAAAAATACCTATGGAATATAGAGAATATATAATAATCATATATAGAAATTAATGTAAAATTAAAGTAAATATAAAAAAATGCAAGAATAATAGCTTACATATTTAATATAATATATAGAAATTAATTAAAAAAAAAATTATTTTTATGTATTGAAATATTTGAAAATTCAGTATAAAATGTAATAGTGATAATAATTTAACAAGCATTGTAGGGGGGAAAACAATGAATACATCCTTTAATTATGAAGAACTAGATGTTATATTAAAAAATCATGGATATAACCCTAGTAGTATAATTGCAATATTACAAGATACTCAGGAGATATATAGATATCTTCCAGAGGAAATATTTCCATATTTCTCTAAAAAATTAGGTATTAGTGAAGCAAAAATTTACAGCGTAGCTACATTCTATGAAAACTTTTCTTTAGAACCTAAAGGGAAATATGTAATAAAAATATGTGATGGAACAGCATGTCACGTAAGAAAATCTATACCAATATTAGATAAGCTAAGAAGTGAATTGAATCTTTCAGAAAACAAAGTTACTACAGATGATTTAATGTTTACTGTGGAAACGGTTTCATGTCTTGGAGCCTGTGGTTTAGCACCAGCACTAACTGTTAATGATAAGGTTTATGGGGCTATGACTCCTGAGAAGGCAATAGAACTTTTAAATATGCTTAAGGAGGACAAATAATATGCTTCTTAATAGAGAGGATTTAATTAATATAAGAAATACCTATAAAGAGAGCTTTCACAACGAAAAGGTAAAAATTCTTGTATGTGGAGGTACTGGTTGTATAGCAGGTGGTTCATTAGAAATATACGATGAGTTTGTAAGACTAATGAAGGAAAAAGATATAAGATGCGAGGTTAAATTAGAAAAAGAATCTCATGAAAAATCTGTTGGAATTAAAAAAAGTGGTTGCCATGGATTCTGTGAGATGGGACCTCTAGTAAGAATTGAACCATGGGGATATTTATACATAAAGGTTAAGCCACAGGATTGTGAAGAAATTATAGATAAGACTATTGTTTTAGGTCAATGTGTAGATAGATTGGCTTATGAAAAAGATGGTAAGGTTTACAGAACTCAAGATGAAATACCTTTCTATAAAAAACAAACTAGATTGGCATTAGAACATTGTGGTCATATTGATTCTACATCTATAGAAGAATATTTTGCTATAGGTGGATATTCTGCTTTAGAAAAAGTACTATTTGATATGACTTCAGATGAAATTATAAAAGAAATCGATGATTCAAATTTAAGAGGTCGTGGTGGCGGTGGATTCCCAACTGGCCGCAAGTGGGGTCAAGTAAAACGTCAACCTGAGGGTGAGAAGTACATTGTATGCAATGGTGATGAGGGAGATCCAGGTGCCTTTATGGATAGAAGCATAATGGAAGGAGACCCACATAGAGTTATAGAGGGAATGATGGTTGCAGCAGTAGCCTGTGGAGCACAGGAAGGATATATATATGTACGTGCAGAATATCCTCTTGCTGTTAGCAGATTAAAGAATGCTATAGAAGAAGCTAAAAAGTATGGAATATTAGGTGAGAACATTCTTGGTACAGGTTTTAGCATGGATATAAAAATCAATAAAGGAGCAGGTGCTTTTGTATGTGGAGAAGGAAGTGCACTAACAGCTTCTATTGAAGGAAAAAGAGGTATGCCTAGAGTTAAGCCACCAAGAACTGTAGAACAAGGATTATTTGGAAAACCAACAGTGCTTAATAACGTAGAAACCTTTGCTAATGTACCTATAGTAATTGAAAAGGGAGCAGATTGGTATAAAACCATGGGTCCAGAAAAGAATAATGGAACAAAAGCTTTTGCATTAACAGGAAACATCGAAAATACAGGACTTATTGAAGTTCCAATGGGTACAACCTTAAGAGAAATAATATTTGATATAGGTGGAGGAATAAGAGGAGGAGCAGAGTTTAAAGCTGTTCAAATTGGAGGTCCTTCAGGTGGTTGTTTAACAAAAGAACATTTAGATTTACCACTAGATTTTGATTCATTAAAGAAAGCTGGAGCTATGATAGGTTCTGGTGGGTTAGTTGTAATGGATGAAAATACTTGTATGGTAGAAGTAGCTAGATTCTTTATGAACTTTACTCAAAATGAGTCTTGTGGTAAGTGTATACCATGTCGTGAAGGTACTAAGAGAATGCTTGAAATACTAGAGAGAATTGTAGCAGGTAAAGGGGAAATTGAAGATATTGATTTATTACTAGAACTTGCAGATACAATATCTTCTACAGCTTTATGTGGATTGGGAAAAACTGCAGCATTCCCAGTAGTAAGTACAATAAAGAATTTCCGTAGTGAGTATGAAGCTCATATTATTGATAAGAAATGTCCAACCAAGACATGTCAAAAGCTTAAGACTATCTATATAGATGCAGACCTTTGCAAGGGTTGTTCAAAATGTTCAAGAATTTGTCCAGTAGGTGCCATTTCAGGTAAGGTTAAAGAACCTTTTGTAATTGATAAAAATAAATGTATTAAATGTGGTGCCTGTATTGAAGCTTGTGCCTTTAAAGCTATAAAGGAGGATTAATAGAATGAATGAACAATTTATGATTATAGATGATATCCCAGTAGAAATAAAGGGAGAAAAAAATATTTTAGAGGTTATTAGAAAAGCAGGAATAGATTTACCAACTTTATGCTATTACTCAGAGCTTTCTGTATATGGAGCTTGCCGTATGTGTATGGTAGAAAATAAGTGGGGTGGAATTGAAGCTGCATGTTCTACACCACCAAAAGCTGGTATGGAGATATATACTAATACACCTAGATTAAGAAAATATAGAAAGAATATATTAGAATTATTACTTTCAAATCATTGTAGGGATTGTACTACCTGTGAGAAAAATGGACATTGTAAACTGCAAGAATTAGCACATCGCTTTGGAATAAGACAAGTAAGGTTTGACAATACAGCAGAAAAAAGCGAATTAGATACATCATCTTTATGTATAGTAAGAGACAAGAGTAAATGCATACTTTGTGGTGACTGTGTAAGAATGTGTAATGAAATTCAAAATGTAGGTGCTATTGACTTTATAAAAAGAGGAGCAGAGATGAGTGTAGGTACTGTTTTTGACAAACCTATAGCAGAATCAAACTGTGTAGGTTGTGGTCAGTGTGCAGCAGTATGTCCTACAGGAGCTATAGTAGTAAAAGATGATACACAAAAACTATGGAAAGATTTAAGTGATAAAAATACTAAGGTAGTAGTGCAAATAGCTCCAGCAGTAAGAGTTGGAATAAGTGAGGAGCTTGGACAAAAAGATGGAGAAAATGTAATGGGTAAAATCGTTGGAGCTTTAAAGAGAATGGGCTTTGATGAAGTATTCGATACATCTACTGGAGCTGATCTTACAGTACTGGAAGAAACAGGAGAATTTATTTCAAGATTAGAGAATAATGAAAGACTTCCTTTATTTACTTCTTGTTGTCCAGCTTGGGTTAACTATGTAGAAAGAACTTACCCAGAGATGATGAGTAATATCTCAACATGTAAATCTCCTATGCAGATGTTTGGATCTGTTTTAAAAGAGCACTATAGTCATTCTAGTAAAAGAATAGTTAATGTAGCAATAATGCCTTGTACAGCTAAGAAATTTGAAGCTGATAGAGAGGAATTTAAAGTTGATGGAGTTAAGGATATAGATTATGTTATAACTACTCAAGAGCTTATAGCTATGATAAAGGAAGCTGGAATTGTATTTTCAGAGATAGAACCAGAAGCTGTAGACATGCCATTTGGTGTTAGTAGTGGAGCAGGAGTTATATTTGGAGTTACAGGTGGAGTTACAGAGGCTGTTTTAAGAAGGGTTTTAGATGATAAATCTGTATCCACACTAAGAACTATAGCATTTAATGGAGTAAGGGGAATGTCTGGAGTAAAGGAAACTAGTATTACAGTAAATGACAAGGAATTAAAAATTGCTGTAGTTAGTGGTCTTAAAAACGCTGATGACCTTGTGAAAAAGATAAAATCAGGAGAAGCACATTATGATTTTATTGAAGTAATGGCTTGCCCAGGTGGATGTGTAGGTGGAGCAGGACAACCATTTACTATGTTCGAAGGAAAGCGAAAACGTGGAGAAGGTTTATATGCAGCAGATAAGATGAGTAGCCTTAAACGTTCAGAAGAAAATCCAGTAATGATGTCTCTTTATTCAGGATTATTAAAGGGAAAAGTTCATAAGTTATTACATGTGAATTATAATAGAGGGGAGTAAACGCTGTGGTAAACTTAAGTGTTTGTATAGGTAGCGCCTGTCATGTAAAGGGATCTTATAATGTTATAAATGCTTTTCAACAGAGCATTGAACAATATAATCTATCTGATAAAGTAGGCTTAAAGGCAGTATTTTGTTTAGGTCATTGTTCTGATGCTGTATCTGTAAAAATTGATGACGGAGAAGTATTCAGTGTATCAGGCTTAACGGCAAAGAGTTTCTTTAAAAAAGAAGTATTACCAAGAGTAAAATAAGGTCATAAAACAAGCTAAATGTTAAATTAATATTGAGCCTACACTTATAATAAAGTGTAGGTTCAACATTTTGTAAGTTTTAGTGAGCTATTTTTGAGAAGAAGTTCTTTTTACTCATAGCAAATAAGTAGAACTTCTAAAAAATCTATACAGTTGTTAATTAAAATCTATATATGTGATATAATTATGTGCATGTAAAACTTAAGAATTAATTAACAGGAGCTGATATAAATGTATGTATTATTTGGTGAAAATGTAATTCATAATGATGAGATGAAAGAAATAATAGAAAGTAAAACTGATTTTAAAGTAATTAAGGATATGACAAAGGGAACTAAAAGAGAAGACGTTCATGCCTTTTGCTTAAGTGTGAAAATCTCAATCTTAAATGAGATTATAGAAGAAGAATATGATGATTTTAATTTAAGTGAAATGGAAGAGGACGATGTTTTTGATGAATATCTCAGTTTAGCAGAAGAGATGGCCTTAGATATGGAAGAGTTTATTCCAGAGGAAGCTATTATCGATGCAAAGGCTTATAAATGGGATCAATCAGATAAAGATATAAAAGTTATTGTTATCATTGGAAATGACCAATTAGAAGAAAGAAAATTGAGAGATATAATGAAAAGATTACTAACTCAAGCAGAGTAAATGTGATATTTTTACAAAAAATTCACAATATATTCTTTATTTTATATAGAATTAGGTATAAAATATTTTATACGGTTGAGTATAAAATTTTATTATTTTTGTTTGGAGGAGATATATATGCTTAAAGAGAATGGAAACATTTCAATTCACACTGAAAATATAATGCCGATTATAAAAAAATGGCTATACTCTGATAAGGATATATTTATAAGGGAACTTATCAGTAATGGTTGCGACGCTATTAATAAATTAGAAAGACTAGTGACCTTTGGAGAAGCAACTGTGGAGGAGTCTAAATACGAAGTTACTGTATCCTTAAATAAAGAAGAAAAAACTATTAAATTTATAGATAACGGTATAGGAATGACTTCAGAGGAAGTGAAAAAATATATTAACCAAGTAGCTTTCTCAGGAGCTGAGGAATTTTTATCTAAATATAAAGATAAAATTGATGAAGGAAAAGGTATAATTGGCCATTTTGGATTAGGGTTTTATTCAGCTTTTATGGTATCAGAAAAAGTTGAAATTGATACTTTATCTTATAAGAAAGGTGAAGAAGCTGTTAAGTGGATTTGTGAAGGTGGTACAGAATATGAAATTGAATCTTCTGAAAGAACTTCTAGAGGAACAACTGTTACTCTTTATATAAGTGAAGATAGTAATGAATTCTTAGATTATTATAAATTAAGGCAAATTATAAAAAAACATTGTAACTTCTTCCCTGTTGAGATTTATCTAATAGATGAAAACGAGAAAAAAGATGATAAGGATTCAGAGAAGGATATAGAAAAAACTCCTTTAAATGATACAAAACCATTATGGATGAAAGCTCCAAAGGATTGTACAGATGAAGAGTATAAAGAGTTCTATAGAAAAGTATTCAATGAATATAATGATCCGCTATTTTGGATTCATATGAATGTAGACTATCCATTTAATTTAAAAGGAATATTGTACTTCCCTAAATTAAAACATGAATTTGAAGCTACAGAAGGAGAAGTGAAACTTTATAATAAACAAGTTTTTGTGGCAGATAACATAAAAGAAGTTATTCCAGAGTTTTTACTTTTATTAAAAGGTGTTATTGATTGCGAAGACATTCCTTTAAATGTATCAAGAAGTTTTCTACAAAAGGACAGTAATGTATCAAAGGTTTCTAGACACATTGTAAATAAGGTAGCTGATAAACTTACATCTCTATTTAAAAATCATAGAGATGAGTACAATGACTTTTGGAAAGATATAAATATCTTTATTAAATATGGTTGTCTAAGAGATGAAAAATTCTATGACAAGGTTAAAGATATACTGATTTTCAAAACTACTAATGGAGACCATGTAACATTAAAGCAATATCTAGAAAACAATAAGGAAAATCATGATAAAAAAGTTATTTATGTTAATGATGAAAAGCAACAGTCTCAATATATTAAAATGTTAAAAGACAATAACTTAGAAGCTGTGATTTTAAATACCACACTAGACAGTCATTTTATTACTTTAATGGAGAGTAAAGAAGAAGGAGTACAATTTAGTAGAATTGACTCTGACTTAACAGAAGTATTAAAGGCTGATGCAATAGATGAAAGTCCTGAAGAGAACAAGGCTATAGAAGAGATATTTAAGAATTCTATAAATAAGGAACAACTAAAAATCTCTATAGAGCCTATTAAAACAGAAGAAGTTCCTGCTATGATTACTCTATCAGAACAATCTAGAAGAATGGCTGAGATGAGTGTGATGTTTGGAGGAGGGGATATGTCAATGTTCCCTAAAGAAGAGACTTTAGTTGTAAATAGTTCAAATCCATTAATTAAAAAACTATTTAATTTATCTAAAGATGAAAATAAAAAAGACTTGGTTAATGATATTTGTAACCATGTGTATGATTTAGCTATGATAAGTCATGGACAATTAGGTGCTGATGAAATGTCTGATTTCATTAAAAGAAGCAATGATTTACTTGGAAGATTAATTAACTAGAGGTATTGAATAATTTGAACCATGAAGTGTATGTCCTAAAATAATTTGGGGACATACACTTTATTTTATACTATAATGGTATAAAATAAAGATGATATATTATATTAGGAGGTTCCTATGAAAATTTTAGTTGCTGATGATGATGAGAGAATTTTAAGACTTATTGCTGATTATTTAACTTTTAATAAATTTGAAGTAATTACTGCAAAGGATGGTAAGCTTGCTTTAGAGAACTTTGATGATACCATTGATTTAGTAATTTTAGATGTTATGATGCCTATTTATGATGGATGGATTGTATGTAAAGAGATTAGAAAGATATCAGAAGTGCCTATAATTATATTAACGGCTAAAGATAGTGATTTAGATGAACTTTTTGCCTTTGATATAGGAGTGGATGACTATGTATCTAAACCATTTAACATAGCCCTACTACTTGCTAGAGTTAATAGACTTTTAAAAAGTAAAATTAGTAAGGCGGGGAGCATTGTATTTAAAGGGATTGAAGTAGATGAAGAAAGTCACATGGTAAAAATAGATGGTATGGAGAAAGAACTAAATCCGAAAGAATATGAACTATTACTTTACTTTGTAAAAAATGCAAATAAAGTAATAAGTAGAGAAACGCTACTAAGAGTTATATGGGATGAAGATTACTTTGGTGATACTAGAACTATAGATACTCATATAAGTCGGTTGAGAAATAAATTGGAAGATTATAATAAGTATCTAAAGACCATAAGGGGTTTCGGATATAAGTTTGGAGAATTATGATGAAATCAATTAAATTAAAGCTATTTTCTGGTATAGTTCTCATATTCAGTATTTTTATCTTAGGGATTGCAACCTATGGAATCACATATAAAGACTTTTTTCAGAGAGAAAAGTTAAAGGAAATGAATGAAGTAATTGAAGAAATTAAAAATTATATAGATAAAGACTATGATAATAGAGTTGATGGGAAGTTAGAAGGACTTTCAGAGAAGTATAGTGTTCAAATAGATATTAAAGATGTACTTACATCAGAGAGTATATTTTCGAGCCATAAAATGGGTAAAAAAAATATGATGAATGGGCAGCATAGGTTTGAAGTTATAGAATTTATAGGTGAAAAAGAGGGTGTAAGCGAAACTATAACCCTTGATAGATCTACAGGTGTAGAGTTCTTAACTGCTGTAGGAAAAAATGTATATACTTATGAAATAAGTGTTAAAACACCAATTACTATTATTGATGATGCAGTAAATAAATCTATGAAGCTTTTATTTATGATAATGATACCGGTTGGATTTATAGCACTTTTTATCACAGCATTATTTTCAAGACAATTTACTAAGCCAGTAATAGAAATAACTAAAAAAACTAGAAAAATAGAAGAGCTAAGCTTTTGTGAGGATTTAAATATAAAGAGTATTGATGAAATAGGATTACTAGGTAAAAGTGTTAATAATTTATCCCATAAAATAGAAGAAACCTTAAAAAACCTTAAAGAAAAGAATTTAGAGTTAGAGACTATGATGAATAATGAAAAGAAAAATCAATTAGCCAGGAGGGAATTTGTGTCCTCTGTATCTCATGAACTAAAAAGCCCTATAACTGTTATTTCAGGTTATATTCAAGCACTTCAAGAAGGGATTATATCTTCAGAAGAGGATAGAAAATATTATTTAGATGTAATAGGTGAAGAAACAGAAAGATTAGGGATCATAGTCAATGATCTTTTAGATTTATATAAACTAGAATCAAATACCTTTAAATTAAATAAAAAAGAAGTAAATATAAATAGTTTAATGAAAAAAACTCTAGAGAAAAATAAATTTAGATTCGAAGAAATGAACATAAATCTTAACTTTACGGAAGGTGAAAATATTACAGTCTTAGTGGATGAAGTTAGATTAGAGCAAGCAGTACAAAATTATATTAATAATGCTCTTAGCCATGTAGATGAAAATAAAATAATAGATATTAATCTAAAAGTAATTGAAGATAATTTGGTAATCTCTGTATATAATAGCGGCAGTAATATTGAAGATGATAACCTTACTAGGATTTGGGAAGGGTTTATAAGGGTAGATAAGGTAAGAAACTATAAAGAAAAACGCTTAGGTTTAGGTTTAGCCATAGTGAAACAAATAGTAAATCTTCATGAGGGTACCTATGGAGTAAAGAATAGGAAACATGGTGTGGAATTTTGGATAAGCTTAAGGTTATAAAAATTTATACTTATTTTAATCTAACTATTAGATTGTTGTAACATTAATGTAACATTCCCTTGTTATTATAAAGGTGTAAAGAAAATAAAAAATAATTAATGAAGGGAAGGATTTAATATGAAAAAATCAATGATAGCCTTAGCACTAGTAGGAGTAATTACCGCTTCGGGAGCAACTATGGCCTTTGCGGATGAAAATTTAGGAGGAGCTTTTAGAAATAATGGAGCTACACAGGTTCAAAGCTTAGTAGAAGAAGGAAAGACTTTAGAAGATGCAAAGGAAATTATGCTACAAGAGAAATATGAAAGAGTAGATGCAGCTGTAGAAAGAGGAACAATAACTTCAGAAAGAGGAGAAGAAATTAAAGCTGAAATGGCTGAAAATAGTACTACTTGTGATGGTGCTGGCATAAACAGAGAAAACAAGGAAGGCTATGGACTTAATCAAGGCTTAGGTAATGGTGCGGGTCAAGGTAGAGGAGCTGGCCAAGGAAAAGGTGCTGGTAGAGGAAATTGTATAAATAACTAAATCTATTATTTAAATAGTTAATATTATAGGAAGGATAGATATATTTGTATAAGTATATCTACCTTCCTTTTTTCTATAATATTTCTTTTCATTAATTAGGCTGGTTATGGTAAAATATTGTATATATACTATGACTATGAGGAGATAAAAATATGAAATGTGTAGTTATTCATGGTAGTCCAAGAAGAGGAAATACATGGAACGTATTAACCCTAGTAAAGGAAGAAATGAGAAAAAATTTAGAGATAGAGTTTATTGATATTGAGCTAAGAAAAGAAAATCTTCCCCTATGTATAGGATGTTTTAATTGCATTTATAAGGGCGAAGATAAATGTCCCCACAAAGATATTATGAGTAAAATTGTGAAAGAAATTAAAGAAGCAGAAGCTCTAATAATTACTTCTCCCGTATACTCTATGCAAATTAGTGGATTACTAAAAAATTTTATAGATCATATGTCTTACAATTTCCATAGACCAAGTTTATTTACAAAGAAGGCTTTAATAATAACCACCACAGCTGGCGCAGGTCATAAGGATGCTGCAAACTATGTGAGAAGTGTTTTAAACTACTGGGGTTTTAATCATGTTCAAACTTTACCAATTGCTTATAGAAGTAGGGAACTTACAGAGAAAAATAAAATAAAGGTATTAAATGGTGGAAAAAAATTTAGTGAGGAGTTAAAATCTAAAAAAATTCATAAACCATCCTTAAAATCAGTAGTTATGTTTAATCTTTGGAAAGCCATGTCAAAGGAGAAATATGAAGAAGGAAGTGCAGACTATGACTACTGGCATAGTGAAGATATGAGTAAAGGTGTATTCTCACCTCAAGTTCCTATTGGTATATTAAAAAAATTAATGGGAACAATTATTTATGGGCTAATGAATAAATAAGGTATGTATAAATATATAAAAAATGGTAAATAATATATGTAAATATAAGAATTTAGCTTGAACTATAACATGATAAGTATTATAATATGAATACATTGTTTAATAATGTATTCATATTATAGTTATTAAATAAAAAAATATGCTGTTGGGGTGATGGTTTTGGATATAGAAATTGAAGATATACTTGTAAAGCTATTAGAAGGTCAAACAAGACTTGAGACAGAAATTAATGGTGTTAAAAATGAGATAAAGAAGAATTCAATAAAAATTGAAGCTATAGAAAAAAACATAGATATGATTGTAGAAGTACAAAGTTCACATAGGGAACAAAATGAAAGTTCATTTAAAAGCACAGATTTAATAATAGAAGAGAAGACAGACTTAATTGAGAAATCAATAAAAAACATTTCTAAAAATGTTAAAGAAGTAAAAGAAAGCATAGAAGTATTAAAGGACATGACAGGTAGACATGAAGTAGATATTAACATACTAAAACGAAGGCCGGTATAGATAAAAATTTAATGACTTCATTAATAACCATTTTATTAATTTAAGATAGTTATTTTTTATGGCTAAAATATAGATTAAATACTAAGGGGGGTGCTACAAGCACCCCCTTATATATTATAGATTTAGTTAGATATAGGATAACTTGCATTTAGGTTATATTTTGTAGAAGTACTATGAGCACCATTATATCCAACAACTTTAAGATAGTATGTGCCTAGTGTACGTGCTGAATAAGAAATGGATTCACTTGATGTTGAGCTTTTAGTAGAAGAGGCTACTCTTTTTCCTGATGAGTTATAGAGATATAAGTCATAGTCATATGGTAGATTTGTTAATGTTGCAGAGATAACACCAGATTTGTTAGTTGTTACTTTATAATAATCAACGTCTGTATTTGAATATATATATGAACTATAATCTACACCACTATTTATAGTATATGCTTGGGAAGTAGAATCGTTTGGTTCATATGGGTCTGCTGGTTCTTCTGGATCTGTAGGGTCTGTTGGATTCGTAGAGTCTGGTAGGATTTGTATAGATGGGTCACCGAATAATGTCCAAGTGTTGAAGGTTAATAAATCACTGCTTGTACCGTTATCTAGCATTCTAGTTTCACCAGAGTAACACAAGCCGCCTAGTGATACCCTACTGTTGTTGCAAAGTAAGTCAATTATTCCGTCTTGACCATTCATAGGAGGTATCCAAGGTTGATTTACTGTTGACATTAATGTTCCTATTGCACCTATTGGGTTTCCATTACTATTCTTCGAGCGAAGCCAAGTTTCTGCAAAACAAGTACCGCTTTGGAATTTACCACTTACACAAGAAACACTTATAATAAAAGGAAGTTGTCCTGGGTTTTGAAGATTTTTTATATTGGTATTACTGAAGCCTGTTGTTACCCAGTAATTTTCAGCACCGTGTCCACAATAATTTATTATACCTCTGCCTTGGTTTAAACTATTAGTAACAGAAGAAGCTGATGCACCTGGATCGTATATACTATCAACTTGAGTATAACCTGCATTTAGAAGTCTACTCTTTATACTATCCATTTGTTGTATATCTGTTTCTCCAGAACCTTCATCTGATGCTATACCAACACCTTTTTTAAACCATGCAGCTGTATTATAACCATTTTGTTCAAACTCAATAGATCTTTGTACTTGAGTTTCAACATCTGATATACTTTCTGCAGAAAAACGGCCTACATATATGTCAGGATAATCATCTGAACCTGCAACCTTTGTATAAGTAGGATCAGAAACCCCTGTAGAGTAAGTAGGAGAGGATACATGTGCATAGTCACCTACAAGAAGTACATAAGTTAATTCAGGGTGTTGATTGTAATAGTTTTGTATATAATTTTTTATTTCAGTTGGATTATTAGATGATGATACTGTAGACATATTTACTAATGTAGTGTTTATTCCTCTGGAGTTTTTCCAATTAATAAAGGAATTCATAGCACTACTAAACTGATCATAAGATATGATAAGCATAGAGCCTGTTTCTGAAGGATTATTCATTAAACGATGAGTAGGAGTTTTTACATTACTGTAGTTAATAAATGTGTTTGAATAAGCAGGTTCGAAATCAGAAGTGATTTTATTAGATCTTGAAGTGGTAAGTGAATTTACTGATGATTCACCATCTGTTATTATTTCTACAGTTACAGATTTATAAACTCTTAAGGTTTCATTTTTAGGTTTATATTGAAATGCATTTAGTGTAATAGTTGTCCCTCTTAATTCTCTCATTATAAAAGGTTCACTAAAAGAAACTAATTCTGAAGGATAAAAGTTTTTATTTTTATATTCCTTACCTAATTTATAAGGGATATCTTCAGGATTTTTATCCCTTGTTATAGAACCTTTTGAGGGAGTTATAGGTAGTTTTTCATAGTCTTTATATTCTGATGATATAACGTTTAACTTAACGTCGGCATCATTTGGTATAACTATATTTCTGCATATGCGAGGAAGTTCCGGAGCCCCTTCTTCAAGAGGTAAGCTAGTACCCTCACAATTAATATTATAGTAAGATTTATTGTTAATATTCACTAAGTCTTTACTAAAATTATTAATATCAAATTTTACAACTGTATGGTGAGAATTAGACTCTAACACAGTAACACTAACATCATCAGTGCTATTTGAGTTACCATCATTGTCAAGACTAGAAGTGGTTCTAGTATTAAATACGAAGAAACATTGAGTAACTAAAAATGTCAGTAGAAATAAAAATACTGATAATTTTGATTTAAACAATTTTTTCATACATTCCCTCCTAAAAATTAGAATTTAATAGAGATAAAATAAATAGAAAATTATCTAAATAGTACATCCCTCCTTTTAAATTATTATAATTGTAACTTATGATATGAAGTGTGTTTTGTCTATATAGATAACAACTAAAATATGAAATTATTAAAGTTGTTTATCTCAAATATAATATTATGGAAAATTATAATTTTAACATGGGGTTTGAAAATTAATCATGTGATAATAGATAAATCATATTATATAAAATTGGATGAATAATTTTTGAAGATGTTTATAAAAGTAGTTCATCACTTTTATGAAAGAATGCATAAAGATTTTATGCATATTTATATGTAATAATTAAATGAAAAATTTATGTTATTTATATATTAGAACAAATTCACATAATTGTAAATATGAAATGTGAAATTTTTTTAAAAAAGTTAATGGTATGGAAACAATTAACAAAAGCTTAAATTCAAAATAGTGTATATGATATGCAATATACTGGAAGTTTGCATGGGTAAGGTGTAACTTTATTGTGTGACGAATAATTATTAGATAAAACAGGATAACTATAAATTTAAATAATATTTTATTAGTATAATATGTTATAATTTCCTTATTAAAGATAATCACTTGAAGAAAAAGTAATAAGTTCATCTAGTAGTAAGAGCATAGTTTATATAATAAAACATTTAAGTGAAAATTAAATTTAAAAAGTGGGGGAACTATGATGTATATAATTAAACTTCTAAAAAAGGCTTTAACCATGATGAAGGAATGCATATTATAAAGAAAAAAATAACTGAGGAAAATTTCCAGATTACAGATATTGAGGGTATAGACTTTGATACTCTTGAATTTATAAACGAAGATGAGATAAAACAATTAGTAGAAAAGCAAAATGAAGTATTTGTTAGAGGCTATTGCATTGAGGATATAAAGGAATTAAGAAGAGAAAATCAATGGTTCAGTATAGCAGCTAAACATAGGGGAGAAATTGTAGGTAATATTATTATTATCGTAAGGGAAGATGAATTAAACAATAAATATGGTTGGGTGGATGATTTGTTTGTATCAAAGGAATGGAGAAAGCAAGGTGTTGGAAAAAATCTGATTATAAGAGCCTTTCAAACTTATTTGGAACAGAAATAATGAAATTCTAAATGATATGAAAAAGAATATTAATATTGAATTATTTAAATTTGGAAATAAGAATACCGCTTATTCATTATGAATAATACGGTATTTTTATTTATTGAAGAACCTTTGAAAAAAAGCTTAAAATCAACTTACTATAGTCATAATCTACTTTAGGCAAAAGTTTACATAATCAACTGGTACATCCATTCTAATAGCTATTTCCTTAATTGATAAACCGTTATTTAAGAATCTTCTGACAACCATGATCATATTTTCACCAACTTCAATAATATGATTGTCAGGGTCGTAAAATCGAACAACACGCTGCCCCCAAGAATGTTCTACTATGGAATGTACATAATTAATATCTGTCATGTTATTAAGCCTTTGAATAAAGCAATCAAAATTATCTTCTTCAAAGTATAATTCTGTGTCATTTCCTCCAAATACAATTTCATTATCTTTTTTGTGAATAAAAGTACACCACGAATCTTTTGTTTGTAATGCAATACCTCCTGTTAAAGTCACATTTGCACCAAAGTCCTCAACAACTTTTAAACCAAGCACTTCATAATAAAACAACTTTGATTTTTCTATATCCGAAACCACTATTAATGGACTCGAAAATTTCATTATATTCCTCCTCATATAAGTGACAATTATTATTTACTTTAATTATTATAGTAACCTTTTAACCTATTTTTCATATTGTGTAATTGGCAAGAAAAAATTTTCTTTAATGAAAGGGGGGGATTATCATGTTTAAGGGAAAAACGTACAATAAGAATAATTGTAAAAACTCTGATTTTAAATATAATTATAAATGTCAGTGTTATACACGTGAATATATAGGTATTGCAAGAATTGTTAAATCACAGCCATACCCAAAGCAACCATCGTTTTCTTGGAGCTTCTAGCTAAACTAACCAAGTGTAAATAGAAATGTGTATAAATTTATATTGAGCTGTCATACCTGACAGCTCTTATTGTTTAATGGCTAAGTGCTAGTTGTTTTCAATAGCTCAATTTTCTAAAAAATTAGATAGTAGTTCCTAATTTCTTCATTGTATAACCTATGATAAATAAATCAATGACTAATCCTAAAATTATAATAACTGTTTTTGAAATTAGTGATAAATGAAAGCTAAGGGATATTTTAATAAATATCAGTGAGGTTAATAAGCATATAATTATAAATACACCAATCAAAATAGCAAATTTTTTAATGCCATTTTTTTTTGCATATTCAATAATATCATCAATACTACACAATAGAATGGTTATCATTAATATGGCACTATCCCATTGCTGAATTCCAATAAGTTTAGCTAAAATCCATAAAAATATACCAAATAGGATGATAACATGCTTGCATTTTTTCCATAATTTCATTCTAATTCACTCCTATTCATTAAGAAGGCATAATAATGTGTATATTGATTCAGTTAAATCAATATGCACATTATAACATATTTTCCAATACAGTTCTATTCAGTTTCAAAGATCGAGTTATTGTAACTCATGTAGCAACATTTACATACTATTACCTAAAGATATAACCAAATGGCATATATGATTAGAGTAAATACATAGTTAAAATTAAGAAGGTCGCATTTCAAAATATTGGGTTGGATGTAATAATTTTATTTTAAATTTGCTTTTATTGTCGTATAATCAATTTATAGGTTTATAAGTGGCTGTATTTTTGATGAAAAAGTTTTTACAAGGAGAGATAAGTATGGAATATTGTTATAAAAAAGGTGTACCTACATTAGAAGAAGCAAATATGATTTTAGAAGAGGCTGAAAAACTCAATCCAGGCAAATGGGTGGAGCATTCAATTAATGTAGCTGAAGGAGCAAAACTAATAGCAGAGCAGACAGATGATTTAGATCCTGAATTAGCATATATTTTAGGGCTATTGCATGATATAGGAAGAAGAGAAGGAATGTACGGTATGAGGCATGGTGTAGATGGATATAATTATGCAGTTAAGAAAGGGTATGATTTAGTAGCTAGAACTTGTATAAGCCATACTGGATTTAAATATAATAATGAGGTTGTTATTGTAGGTAGATGGGATGGTACAATTGAAGAATATAATTTTGCCAAGGAGTTTTTATCACGTACAGAGGAGACTGATTATGATAAATTAATAAAATTATGTGATTATTTAGCACTACCAAGTGGATTCGTTTTAATTGAGAAAAGGCTTGTAGAGATGGCATTAAGAGGAGGAGTTAACGAATATACAATTCCAAGGTGGAAGTCAACTTTTGAAATTAAAAAATATTTTGAGGAAAAAATCAGAAGATCAATTTACAGTTTGTTACCTAATATAAAAGAAAATACATTTGATTCAGTTCTCTAGTGTATTTTAGCTTTGATAAAAAGGTTTGGATTCAATCTTAAATATGATAAAGAATTACAGTTTTCTGATGATGATATAGAGCTTAGTTTAATATACTAATGGGAGGTATAACTTAATGGCTATTAAAACAGATTGGTTTACAGTTGAGTTATTAGATGATACTACGTATTGTATAAGTGAATATAAGCATTGGGAAGAAACACATTGTTATTTATTAATTGGAAATGATAAATGTGTTTTAATTGATACAGGACTTGGTATTGCAAATATAAAAAATATAATTGATCAAATAACAGATTTACCCATAGAGGTGATTTCGACTCATATTCATTGGGATCACATAGGTGGTCATAAATATTTCTCAAAATATGGGATCCATGAAAATGAAGAAGATTGGATATCAAAAAAATTTCCCATTCCTCTTCAAGTAGTAAAGAATAATTTAATGAAATATCCTTGTGATTTCCCATGTGATTTTAATATAGACAATTATGAAATATTTCAAGGAAATCCAGGTTTTCTTTTAAGGGATGGTGAAAAGATTCATATTGGAGAAAGAAAATTAACAGTAATTCATACACCTGGACATTCTCCTGGACATATGTGTTTTTACGAGGAGAAAAGAGAATATTTATTTTCAAGTGACTTGATTTACAAAGGAACTTTAGACGCCTCTTATCCTACAACAAATCCTACTGATTTCATGCAATCAGTTCAAAAAATTAGTACTCTAGATATTAAAAAATTTTTTCCAGGGCACCACAGTTTAGATATTAGTATTAATTTAGTTGATGAAATTAATCAAGGATTCTCTAAAATTAAGAAAGAAGGTTGTCTGCATCAAGACGCTGGAGTCTTTGAATTTGAGAATTTTGCAATTCATATTTGAGCAGATTTATTGTATACAACTATAAATATAAGAAGCATAATCTACTCTATATACACTTATGTTATAAAATAATTTCTGCAATATAATATATAAAACTAAAGAATGTATTTGGATTTTCATTAAAATGGGAAAACATGTATATAGAAAACTATTTACATAGGTATATAGGAAACTATTAAAATATATAACTATTTAAATAGTTGCTTTATTCATGCGGGTTTTGGGAGGTTTTCATGTTTTAGTAGGAAGATTTAACGAAGTAAGAATTTTTTATTTTATGTTTACTTTTATTGGTCTACAATTAATTTATGGGTTATAATGTATTATATAGTATATAAAGGAGGATAAACGTGCTATATATAGTCTATGGTTTTATAGGATTATTAGTATACTATTTTGTTACAGTGATATCTGGTGGAGATTCTGGAATAGGGATATTAGCTGCAATAATAATAGTATGCACAATAATTATTATAGAAAAACTTAATGATATAAAAACGAAACTAGATGAGAAAGATAAATAAATTTTAATTGGAGGCTTAAAATGGATTGTGGATTTGAAAAAGAAGATGGATGGTTTAGATATAGAGCAGCAGCCATTATAATAGAAAATGGACAAGTACTTTTTGCTAAAAATGAAGTAGATGATTATTATTACTCCGTTGGGGGAGGTGTACATCTTGGGGAAAAGGCAGAAGATGCAGTAAGAAGAGAGGTTTTTGAAGAAACAGGTGTAGAATATGAGGTTGAAAGATTAGCCTTTATTCATGAGAACTTTTTTCATGGTACTGGATCATTAGAAGGGTTAAAATGTCATGAAATAACCTTTTACTTTTTAATGAAGCCAAGAGGAAGTAAAGAACTCAATAGCAATAGTTATTCCCTAGGTGGTCGTGAATATATGCATTGGCTACCTATTGAAAAATTGAGGGATTATTTAGCTTTTCCTAGCTTCTTTGCAGAGAAACTAACATGTATTAGTGATACTGTTGAACATATTGTCACATATGAGAGCATTTAATTTAATATTATAACATAAGACAATGATATTAAAAGTATCATTGTCTTATGTTATAATTTATTAAATAAGGAATTAACTATTTTACTTCAATAGAAATTAATAAATAATTATAGTACAATAGTTTTTGAAACATAAAGATAAATCAGGAGGGAACAATGAAAGAAAAATCTTATTTCTGTGAAAAACAAGTTACGGATGAAACTACTAATGAAACAAACATCCTAGAACATGAAGCTAATGACTTAAAGGATGAAAGATATTTAGAAGATGTAGATACTGAAATTGCAGGGTTAGTAGATGAAATTATCCTTAAAAGAATTCAAAGGACAGCTAAGAGTGCATTGAAAAGACAGTGTTCTAAAGATTTAAAGGAACTTCTAAAAGTGGAAACCAAGGATACTTTAAAAGAGATAATGAATGAATTAAACATTGAATATAAGTCAGCTGATAAAAAAGATGATTTGATTGATAAAATTGCCATTAATTATGAAGATGCAATCTTAAAAGTATTGAAATATGTAGATAGTGATTGTTATATTTCTTTACAAAAAATACTAAAAAATAATGGAATTATTCCTATAAGTGGACATATGGATGAGTCCGAAAACTCTATATTTATGCAAGAAATGGGAATGTTATATATTGCTGAAAGTGATGATAAATTATATCTTTGTGCACCAGAGCAGTTTCTTAAAGTTATACCACAAATAGACAAGAAGTCTATAGAAAAAAATGATGAGATAATAAAGTTATTTAGAGGTATGCTTTACTATTATGGTGGGATTTCTGCAAAAGAATTTATGGAAAGATTACCTGAGGATGCAAAGATAGATTTACCCTTAGAAGAAGTAGAGAAAATTTTAGCTATGGGAGAAAAAACTTGTGCTGAGTATATCTATGAAGATAGTTTTGGGTTAAATGGTTTTTTATGCGATATACAAGAGTTGGAAGCTCTAAAATTACAAGGATTAACAGATGACTACAAACAACTTACAAAAACAGAGTTGCTTAAGGCTAGTAGAAGAGATTACATAGGTGATAAAAATAACTATAAAAAATTTATAAAAGTTATTAAGGATAACTATGATATACCAGGAGATGGCATAGAACAATTACTAGAGTTTACATATGAAACATATCAATTAGAAGGTAAGGAAGAACTAATTAAGAAGGCTCTTGATCATCTTTCTGTACCAGAATTTTTGGAAAGCGAAATAATTAATGCAATAGATGATGTTTGTAGGAAAATCCCAGCTTGGAAATATAATGGGTATACAGAAGCAGAGAAAAATAATTCTAATAGAGTTAACATAGAAAAGGTAAGAGTTGGAAGAAATGATCCTTGCCCATGTGGTAGTGGTAAAAAGTATAAAAAATGCTGTGAATCTAAGGGATTATAACTTGGTTAGGAAAGCCTTAGTTTTATAAAGTTTAATTTAATAGTAAATATAAGTAAATAAACTTCAGAGGAGATAGTGCTCTTCTGAAGTTTATTTTTGTTTAAATTTGTTTGATTTGCTCATAAGTTAAATAAATATTCATGTAAAATATAGTATAACTTTATAAAAAGAGGAATATTAAAGTTTTTAGCGTATATATAAAAGATGGTAAAAAGATGCTATTAAAATAAAGGATTAGTGGGATATCAATGAAAAATAGCAGAATAGAAAAGGATATATAGTAGAAATATCTTTATGATAAATGTTTTGGAGGATGTATTTAATTATGAACTTATGTATTAAAGAGTATAAGTATGAATATAAAGATGAAGTAAATAAGCTTATTTCAGATGATGATTTTGTAAGAAACGATGTAATTAGCTGCTTAAATAGATGGCCTCAGTATGGGAGCATTGTTGTAGTTGAATCTGAAGTAGTTGGTGTAGGTGTATTTACTGGAGTAAGTAAAAAGACTAGTATGACTTTTTATGTGAAACCAGCAAAAAGAAAAAAAGGTATTGGAACTGCCTTGTTAAAGCACTTAGAGGATACAATGAGAAATGTTGGAGTCGAGGAAATAGTTTGTGATTTTAGAGTTAATGATGTTGAAAAAACATTTTTGTATAAGAATGGATATAACTATTGGTTTAAATCTAATTTTATGACTTATAATGGTAGCAAATTGGCGGTAGATAACGATGAAATTATAAATTATGAAGATAAGTATTATCATGAATGTCAAAAAGTTTTCAGTGAAGCATTTCATAAAATGCGTTTATCTGTGGGCCTAGATTCTACATTGAGCCTTCCAAGTGAGGAGGAGAGAAATCATTACAAAGAAAATGCAGAAAATATATTTTTGCTACGTAAAAATGATGAAATAGTAGCAGCTGTTAGACTTGAAGCTAATGAAATAGATTCACTTGCAGTAGGAGTAGAGCATCAACATAAAGGGTATGGAAAAGCATTGTTAAGCTATGCTGTTAATAGATTGTTAGATAAAGGATATACAACAGTGGCACTTTGGGTAGTTGAAGGAAATTCAGCAAGGTTTTTATATGAAAAGGTAGGTTTTATAAAAGAACGTGTACATGAGTTTGTTGTTAAAGGTATAAAGTAGAAAAGAGCGTAATTTATAATTAATCTATTAAATTTTATTTGAAATTACTATTATAAAAAGTTGGTTAAAATAATTATATTAAAATAGTATGGAGGAAAAATATGAAACTATCTAATAAATGTTATTGTATAACAGGTTTATCTCATGCTGATTGTTTTTCTGTTAATGCAGGGTTTATTATAGGAGAAAAGGAGACTGTTATTATTGATTCAGGATTTAATAAAGAGTCAGCTCAAACTATTTTAGGATACGCTAACGCGGTTGCTCCAGAGAATAAAGTATCTTATCTTATTAACTTAGAAGGTCATTATGATCATATATTTGGTAGTTCTTTTTTCAAATCTAAAGGAGTAAAAATATTAGCCCGTGAGGGAGTAAGTCTAAAACAAGAGGAGATAGATAGTTATATAGAGGAATGCAATAATGAAATTACAATTGAAAGAAGAAGAAAAAATAAAGAAGCTTATTTATATTTTGAAGGGGTTAAGTCTTTTGAAACAGATATAAAAATTAAGGGAGATACAGAATTAGAAATTGAAGGTGTTAATCTTAAAATATATATAGCCAATGGGCATACAGATAAGAATATAATGGTCTATGAACCAATGGACAAGGTTATATATGTTGCCGATACTATATATTCAGATTTTTTACCTACATTAGCTTTTGGAAATAAAGAATTATGGATTGATTGGCTAAAAACATTAGAATTAATTGAAGATTTAAAACCTGAAATTCTTGTTCCAGGACATGGACGAATACTATATGGAGAAGAAATATATGAGGAAATATCAAGGCATAGAGAAATAATACTTAATAGAATAAATAATCAGTAGAATATAAAGTTTTAGATAGATTTAAAAATGGATAAAGAAAAAACAATATAAGTAAAAATTTATTTAACTGTACGCAAGGGAATTGTACTATCTAACCATTAAATGGCATTTATATCTAAATATCAATATACTATGCGCGTGCTCCACTTAACTAAAAGGAGAGCACAATATCCGAACAAAATTATGCATAAAATGTCAAGAATGATAAATTGTATTTTAGTATGATAAGAATTGTAGGGAGGTGAGAATGTGGACTGGATAGTGAGTATTCAAAACACAATTGACTATATTGAAGATAACATTGAGTCAGAACTAAATGCTGATATATTAGCTGCAAAGATATACACATCAAGTTTTAA
Organism: Clostridium sp. UBA4395; assembly: GCF_002390995.1. NCBI lineage: Bacteria > Bacillati > Bacillota > Clostridia > Eubacteriales > Clostridiaceae > Clostridium > Clostridium sp. UBA4395. The sequence continues at coordinate 11,317 of NZ_DGRF01000068.1, read as the reverse complement.
TTTTCAACGTATATTTGCAATATTGTGTGATTGCACCCTAGGAGAGTATATCAGAAACCGTAGACTGACATTAGCTGGGTATGAACTTTTGAGGGAAGAAAGCAGTATTTTGGACATTGCCATAAAGTATGGTTATCAAACTAATGAGAGTTTTACAAGAGCATTCTCCAGATTTCATGGGATAACTCCATCCATAGCAAGAAAGAAGAGGAGTAATTTAAAAACATTCTCCCGTATATCTGTAAAATCAAATTTATCAGGAGGAAAAGTAATTATGAGTGATTTTAGTGAAAGAGGCTATGTTGTAAAAGAAACAGGAGCGGTATATTACACCCAAGATATGGATAAAACGTTAAAATGGTTTAAAGAAGTACTTGGATGGTATGGACAAATTGATGCAAGAGATGAAGATGGCATTGGTAATTATGGTTGTGTAAGCAACATACCTATAGAAATAGAAGTGTTGCATATTGCGCCCTTCACAGGAATTCATATGTTTAAGGGAGATGCACTTTCAATAATGGTTGGATTCATGCTTGTGCAAGGTATAGAACAATTATATGAATTTGTCAAGAAGAATGGATGGGATCAAATAACAGAGATTGTAACGGAGCCATGGGGAGGAAAAACCTGTGAGGTTACCACCATTGATGGTAGTATACTTAAATTTTTTGAGTAACGGGGATTAATTTTTGTGAAATGAATATAATGCAAGGTTGTGTTAATTCGCAACCTTTCCATTTTGATAATTAAAAAGAAATTTAATAGAAAAGTTATTAGAATTAATGAAGGACATTGATTACTAGATTTATGAAGAATATTTTAGTGAGGTGTATACCGTGATTGATTACAATGAAATTTTAAGAGAAAATTTAGTCTTAAAATCAAAGAGGTTAATTTTAAGACCATTCACTTTGGATGATATAGATGATGTTTTTTTATATGCCAGTGATGATGTTGTAACAAAATATTTAACATGGCCTTCATATAAGGAGATATCAGAAATAGAGGACGTTGTGAAAACATACTATATTGATAAAAGTGGAGTTTTTGCAATTGAATTAGAAGAAGAAAAATGTATTGGATGCATTGATTTAAGACTATATATTGAAGATAATAAAGCGAGTTTTGGTTATGTTTTGAATAGAGGTTATTGGAATAAGGGTTATATGTCAGAGGCTTTAAATCTAATACTAGACTTTTCTTTTTCAAAACTAGAATTGAATCGTGTTGAAGCTACGCACTACATAGGAAATGAGGGCTCTGGTCGTGTTATGCAAAAATGTGGTATGAGATATGAAGGAACTGGCATACAGGAAGTAAAAGTAAAAGGTATTTTCTATGATGTTGTTCACTATGCAATTTTGAGAGAAGAATGGTTAATTGGATATAGTGACTAATGAAGATAAATTTAAGTTAATTGGAGGGGTACATATATGGATATAGTTTTTGAACTAGGACAAGCTGATGATTTTGATGAGTTAGAACAGCTTTATAACGATTTAAATGACCATTTAGCAGAAGGAGTAAACTATCCCGGATGGATAAAAGGGATATATCCTGTAAGGCAAAATGCAATTGATGGAGTTAAACATGGAAATCTTTATGTAGCAAAGCATAATAATAAAATAGTTGGTTCTATTATTTTAAGCCATGAGCCTGAACCTGCATATTATAATGCAGAATGGGGATTTAAGTCTGATTATTCAGATGTTTTTGTAGTATATACATTTGTAGTACATCCAAAGTTTTTGAAATGTGGTGTAGGTAAAGCGTTAATGGATTTTGCTATTGAGCATAGTATTAAGTCACAGGTTAAATCAATTAGATTGGATGTCTATAAAGGTAATATACCTGCAATTAAACTATATGAGAAATGTGGTTTTAAATATATTGATACTGTTGACTTAGGGCTTGGAAACTATGGGTTGAATTGGTTTAGATTATATGAAAAATTACTCTGACAGTGTGAGTATACTCTATAGTTAAATTATTAAGTATAAAAGTGGGAGGAAATTATGGGGATTAAATGTAAAGAAGTTTCAGATTATTTTGCTAGTTATGGAGTGGAAAAAGAAAAACGATTGGAGTCTATTAGAAATATAATTCATGATATAGTTCCTGATATAAAAGAAAAAATGTGGACTAAAGTTCCATGTCTCTATATAGATAGAACAACTATTGTTATTCGCGTATTCAATGATCATATAAATATTTTTGTAGATAAAGTATTTCAATATAAAGATGAGTTATTAGAATATAAAATTACACCAAAAGGCGCATTACAAGTATTTGATAATCAGGTAATACCATTTGAAACTTTATCAAAGATATTTAGGGCTTGTTTCACAAGTGTGTATTAGGATTCCTATAACTGCCCATCACACCTTATATGATTGTTTGGCTTGTCAGCGTATTTGTCCAATGAATTCGGAGCAAAAAGAGAAAATTATTGAGGATATAATTTTTACAGAAGAAGAAACCAATATGTTATTAGAAGGGAAATCCATTGATTCTTTTTCAGCGGGCTTTAAATCGAAAGTGTATATGCTAGGAATTGATCAATGGTATGAAGTAATTCCAAGAAATTTGAAAGTTTTATTTGATAATATGTAATACCGGTAATATTGAAACTTTGCAGTAAAATTATATAATAAGAGAAATATAAATTAAGAATTGGAGGATTAGAATGGATACTAAGAAGAAGTTAGTTATTGCTATAGCAGCAGTATCTGGTGGTGGAAAGACTACTATTACAACTGCATTAAATAAAAAATTACATAATTCTAAAGCATTATACTTTGATGATTATGAATTTGATAGTCCTGAAGATATATGTGAGTGGGTTGAGAGAGGTACAGATTATAATGAATGGAACTTGACACCTTTAATTAATGATTTAAATTCCTTACTTTCCAATTCTATAGAATCATTAGACTACATAATACTTGATTATCCATTTGCTTATAAATATGATAAAATGAGTAAATATATAGATTTGACAATATTTATTGATACACCTCTGGATATTGCCATGGCTAGGCGTATATTGAGAGATTTTAAAGAATTTTCTTTTGAAAGTATAAGGCAAGATTTAGATGTTTATTTATCACGTGGAAGATTAGGTTATTTAGAAGCGTTGAATTCAATTAAACCAAACTCTGATTTTGTAATAGATGGTTCCTTACCAGTAGAGGCTATAGTAAGTCAGATTCTTGAAATAATCAATAGGATGAGCAAATTTGAGAATATGAATTACGTAGAATACATACGTGATAGAGTTGGACATGATGCAATAAACTTAGCAGGGGTAAATATTTTAATAATCAACAAAAACAATCAAATTTTGCTTCAAAGAAGGGGAACATTTCCATATAAGTGGGGACTAGTTGGAGGAATTACAGAATTAGGAGAATCCCTTGAAGAAACTGCTATTAGAGAAGCAAAGGAAGAAACTGGATTAGATATTAAGGGGCTAAGGCTACTAGGGACTACATCAGGAGAAAAATGCTATATGGACTTACCTAATGGCGATAAAGCATACTTTATAACTGTTGGATATTTTACTAAAAGTTTTAGTGGAGTATTAAATATAGATGATTTTGAAACGAAGGAATTGAAATTTTTTAGTTATGAACAATTACCTGACAATATACCAAATAGTCATAGGGTAATGATAGATAAATATTATAATAATTTTTAAGGAGGATATTTTGTATAGTGAATCAAGATATATTGTTTAAAATTGATGACTTTGTTTTAGCTATAGAGTTGCAGAAGTATTAACATTAAATAATTCAAAGGAAATAAAGCATTTTATTTATCGTTAAGAAGTATAGATTACGATTATAGTCTATAGTTAAATTTTATTAGAAATTTCTATGGTAGGATAGTAGTTTCTTACTAAGAAGCTGTTCATGGGAAGAAAGAGTGGAGGTATAAAATGGCTGAAGTTATTGTACATGAAATGCAATATTATGGTGAAAAAGTGAATTCGGACATAGATGTAGTTAATTATAGTGATGAATATTACAATGATTACCGAAGCATTTGTTGTGATTGTTTTCGTAGTTTGAGTATAGCTACAAATCTAGATCCAGATTCATTTTATACTAGAGAGGAAATGATAAAAAAGAATTCTTCTGTTTTTATTTTGTTTATAAAAAAAGAAATGATAGGTTCTGTTGAAATAAATGAAAATGTTATAGACCATTTGTTTGTAAACGAAAAGTATCAAAATCAAGGATATGGAAAGAAATTATTGTTTTTTGCTATTAATTATTTGCAAAAATCTGAAGTCAAGCAAATTATTTTATATGTTGCAGACTTGAATAGTAAAGCTACTGAATTGTATTTGAATAATGGATTTAAGTGCATAAATACAATAAAAGATGATTGGGGATAATGAACTCAAACTACAGATAAATTAAATCAAGTTCTAATTTAGAAGACAAGGGTAAAGAGGGGAGATTTTTATGAATTTGCATGTAAGAGAAGCAATTATAAGCGATTATATTGAGATCAATAATCTTGTTAAAGAAGTACATAATTTACATGTTGAAAATAGACCAGATGTTTATGTGAATACTGATACTCCTTTGATAAAAGAAGATTTTTATGAGTTATTAAGCACCAGTGACACAAAGGTATTTGTAGTAAAAGATCTTAAGAATAAGGAGTTGGTAGCATATAGCATAGTGAAAATTATGGCCCATAGAACTATTCAGATACTTAGACCAATGACATTTGCCTATATAGAAGATTTTTGTGTTAAAGCTAGTAAGCAAAAGAATGGTATTGGAAGATTGCTTTTTAATTATGTTGTAAGTTATGCAAAATCAGAAGGAGCTTTATCTTTACAGTTGATTGTATGGGAGTTTAATAAAGATGCTATTAAATTCTATGAATCATTGGGAATGACAGTAAGAAATAGAAGAATGGAATTAAACTTGAGTTAATATAAATGTAAAAAATATAATTTAAAGATAGGTACTGAGGGAAATAAATCCCCTAGTACCTTATTGTTTTTTATGAACATTTATTATTATAGGTGAGTATAATAATAATGAATCTTATAGAAATAAAATTTCATATAGATATAGGGGGAAATCATTTATGTCAGAATATTATAATGGTGAAAACATCAATCAAATAAATTATACAAACCAAGGTTTAAATGTAGACAATAGTGATTATAGTAATGATTCAAGCTATTGTCCAGAGTATCAATATAATTGCTCACAATGTCCTTATTACAATCAATGTCAACAACAGTGTTGCTGCTGTATTGGCCCAACAGGACCACAAGGTCCAAGAGGATGCATGGGACCGCAAGGGCCAACAGGACCACAAGGTCCAAGAGGGTGCATGGGATTGCAAGGGCCAACAGGACCACAAGGCCCAAGAGGATGCATGGGACCACAAGGCCCAACAGGACCACAAGGTCCAAGAGGATGCATGGGACCGCAAGGGCCAACAGGACCACAAGGACAAAGAGGTTACATGGGACCGCAAGGGCCAACAGGACCACAAGGAGCAATGGGAGCAACAGGTGCGACAGGTGCGACAGGTGCACAAGGACCAACAGGTCCAATAGGAGCAACAGGTTCAACTGGTGCGCAAGGAGCGACAGGACCACAAGGTCCAAGAGGTTACATGGGATTACAGGGACCAACAGGACCACAAGGCGCAACAGGAGCAACAGGTGCAACAGGAGCAACAGGAGCTCAAGGCCCAACAGGCCCACAAGGTGCAACAGGAGCAACAGGAGCGACAGGAACAACAGGAGCAACAGGAGCAGCTGGAGCAACAGGAGCAACAGGAGCTCAAGGCCCAACTGGGCCACAAGGCCCAATAGGCCCAACAGGCCCACAAGGAGCAATGGGAGCAACGGGTGCGACAGGAGCTCAAGGCCCAACAGGCCCACAAGGAGCAACAGGAGCGACAGGAGCAACAGGAGCAACAGGAGCAACAGGAGCAACAGGCCCAACAGGACCACAAGGCCCACAAGGAGCAACAGGAGCAGCGGGGGCAACTGGTTCTACAGGCCCACAAGGACTAACAGGAGCAACAGGAGCTCAAGGACCAACAGGCCCAATAGGACCAATAGGGTTAACTGGAATTCAAGGTCCAACAGGACCGCAAGGAGCAACAGGAGCAACAGGAGCTCAAGGACCAACAGGCCCACAAGGACCGATTGGAGCAACAGGAGCGACAGGGCCACAAGGAGCAACAGGAGCTCAAGGACCAACAGGCCCACAAGGACCAATTGGAGCAACAGGAGCGACAGGGCCACAAGGAGCAACGGGAGCACAAGGACCAACAGGACCACAAGGACCGACAGGCCCTACTGGTGGAAATTCACAATTAAGAGGACTTCAAGTTTCTAGAAATCTACAACAAGAAGTTCTAGCAAATGCTCCAATCATATTTGATGCTATTAATGCAAATTATGATGGAGATTTAGTTTGGAATACAAACACAACTATTACTATTAACAGAGCAGGAATTTACTACATTAGTTGGTGGGTTTCTTATGAGAGAACAACAGCAAGTTATGTTTCTTTTGCAGTCTTGCAAAATGGGTCCATACAGGGGCCAGCAAGTAATCCTAGTAATGTAAGAGATCAAATTTCTGGATTTGTAATAATAAATGGAGCTGTTGGTGATACAATTAACTTAACCAATATAAGTACGAGTTCAGTATTGCTGGCTACAGACGCAAATGTTCGTGCATCTTTATCAATAGTTAGCGTACACCTATAAAATTTACTCAGCTGGGGTTATAATAACCCCAGCTAAATTTAAGGATAGTAATAGAAATACTTAAAGATTATAAAAATGAATGTATAAATTGTAAAGATTTTAGAGCATAGTGAGGTGTTTTATGATGAATTCATATAAAATTTGTGTATATGCAATATGTAAAAATGAAGAACAGTTCGTAGAAAGATGGGTAGACTCAATGTCTGAAGCTGATAGTATAATAGTTTTAGATACTGGTTCAACAGATAATACAGTAAACAAGCTGAAAGAATTAGGAGTGAATGTATATAAAGAAATTTTTAATCCATGGAGGTTTGATGTAGCAAGAAATAAATCGTTAGAACTAGTGCCAGAAGACACTGATATTTGTGTATGCACAGATTTAGATGAGGTATTTGAAAAGGGTTGGAGAGAAAAGGTTGAGAATGCATGGAAAGAGAATACTCAACAGTTACGATATAGATATACTTGGAATTTTGATGAAGATGGAAATGAAGGATATGTATTTTTATACGAAAAAATTCATGCACGTAATGGCTTTAAATGGGTTCATCCTGTTCATGAAGTTTTGAATTATTATGGTGATCAACAATATATTGTTAGTACTGAACCCAAAATACAACTAAATCACTATCCTGAAAAATCAAAATCTAGGGCACAATATTTAGGTCTTCTTGAATTGTCGGTACAAGAAGATCCAACTGATGATAGAAACTTACACTATTTAGGCAGAGAATATATGTATATGGAGATGTGGGATAAATGTATTAGTACATTATTAAAGCACCTAGAATTACCAACAGCATTATGGAAAGCTGAACGTTCTGCTTCTATGAGATATATAGCAAAATCTTATATGGAGAAAGGAGATATTAGTAAAGCTAAGGAATGGTTTGCCAAATCCATTTTAGAGGAACCTAATTTGAGAGAACCCTATGTAGATATGGCAAATTTATTATATAGATTACAAGAATGGTCAGGGGTGCTTTATATGATAGAATGTGCACTTAAAATAGAAGATAGACCGTTATCTTATATTAATGAACCAGGACCATGGGGTTCAGAACCATATGATCTTGCTTCCATAGCTTGTTTTAATTTACAACTTTACAAGAAGTCATATTATTATATAACAAAAGCAGTTGAAATATCACCTAGTAATAAGCGTTTAAAGAATAACCTTGATTTAATAAAAAAATTTATCTAATAATAATTATTAGAAATAGATGAAGTTATATACAATATGATTAATAATAAAAATAGAAACCTTTATTTTTGATGTTAACCATTTAAAAAATGCGGAATTAAACTTTGGTTAATATAAATGTAAAAAATATAATTTAAAGATAGGTACTGAGGGAAATAAATCCCCTAGTACCTTATTATTTTATATCATGTTAAACTTCAAGTTACACTAAATCTATATTTCTTCTAGAAATTTTAAATCCTATTTTTTCTTCAATTTTTTCAAGTAAATAGGTATCTTTTGGGTCCATAAAACAGCAAGTATAGCCACTTTCACCAGCTCTAGCTGTTCTACCAATTCTATGAATATAGCTTTCTGGAGATTCTGGAATGTCATAGTTATATATGTGAGTAATACCAGAAATATCAATACCTCTTGCAGCTACATCCGTTGCAATTAGATATTGAATATCCGCATTCCTAAAGGACTTCATTATTCTTTCTCTTTTATTTTGAGGAACATCGCTATGAATTTTCTCGCAATTAAATTTTCTTTTACCCATAGCCATTTCAAGAGCATCAGCTCTTCTTTTAGTTCTGCAGAAGATTATTGCCATAAATGGGTTATCTTCTTCAAGAGCTTTGAAGAGAGAATCTTGCTTTAAGCGATCTGTAGTTTCAACGATTTCTTGATTTATAGTAGAAAGAGTTATGCTTTCTTTTTTTACAGACACCACAATAGGATCTTTCATATATCTATAAGCAAGTTTTTTAACAGAAGAATCCATAGTAGCAGAAAAACATAATGTTTGATGGTTTTTAGGGGTATGCTTAATTATATTTTCTACTTCATTTTTAAAACCCATAAGCAGCATTTGATCTGCCTCATCAAGAACAAAGGTTTTAAGCTTAGATAAATTGATTGATTTTCTCTCAAGATGGTCAAGAAGTCTTCCAGGGGTAGCTATTATTAAGTGAATGCTTCCCTTAAGCTTATTTAATTGGGAACCTATATCTTTTCCGCCATAAGCAGCTAAAATATTTATATTTACGCTCTCAGCTATTTTAGAGGCCTCGTTAGTAATTTGAATAGCTAACTCACGGGTTGGAGTCAGTATTAACACTTGTGTAGCATCAAGGTTCGGATTAATATTTTCAAAAATGGGCAATAGAAATGCTAAAGTTTTACCTGTGCCAGTTTGAGCTTCAGCTATAAGGTCTTTTCCATCTTTAATATATGGAATACTTTCTCTTTGAATATCAGTTGGATCTTTTATCCCAGACTTATTTAATATATCTATTATATTTGTACTAATTCCTAATTCTATAAAATTCATTTACTCATACCTTTCATCCTTTATTCAATGCCTAATAGTAACACATATTAAAGTATTTATCAATTTAATAGATTCCATACAAAAGAGATGAATAATGCTTATAATGTGGAGCATAATGAATGGTGAAAAAAGAAAGGTAGTAGAAAAGGCCACTGAAAGGTAATAATATAAAATATATTACTGTTGAAAGTAAGGTGAATATATTGAGTAAAACTACTAGAAGAGGGTATGTCCCAAGGGATGAAAAGGAATTTGGAGATGAATACAGATGTAAATTACATAAAGCAGGAGAAGAGCTATTGTTTCTATTAAATAGGGAATATAACATAAAAGGAGCATCAACTTTTATAGGAAATCACTATCTTTTATCTGAAAGGCAGAGGCTTGCTTTAGTGAGGGGAATTTCTAAAAGTGAAGATGTTACAAATAGAAAAGCTAAAGAAGTTATTGGTTCTTTTTCGGGGAAAATAATAAACATAGATGGCTTTAATACAATAATAACTCTAGAAGTTGCACTTTCTAATTCACTAATTATAAAGTCAATGGATGGTACAATAAGAGATTTAGCAGGACTTCGGGGTACATATTCAGTCATAGATAAAACAGATATAGCAATTAAACTACTAGGTGAAAGATTAGAACAATATAAAGTTAATAAAGCTATATTCTATTTAGATAAACCAGTTTCAAATTCAGGGAGACTGAAAATGAGAATCTTAGAATTGCTAGAAAATTTACAATTTAAAGTGGATGTAGAGATTATTAACAATGTGGATAGTATATTAGAAACAAAAGAAAATGTAGTATCTAGTGATGCAATTATCATTGATAAATGTAAGAGTTGGATAAATATGAATAATAATATTATTGAGGATAAGAAGTTAGGGGTTAATTGTGTGGATTTTAGTAAATTTTATTTTTTGTAAGGATGTATGAACGCATAAGTAAAAACATTACTGTTTTGTATAAATCAACAGGTAAAAGAAGGCAAGCAATTTTGGAACCAAACGTAGTAAAAAGACGCATAAAAAAGCTGTTGAGGGAGTGAGTAAAATTCTACTTAGATAGTAGAAAAATAAATACTTCTGCCATAGTTATTTGGCAGAGGTATTTATTTTTTTATTATAATACATTATTGAAAAAAAGTTCCATGTACACCTTCTGGAAAGAGATATCTATTCATTGACTTTGGGATTAATGTTATTCAAATAAAAACTTTTCAAGTTCCTCAACCTTATTAAAATAATAATCACAGTTTTTTTTCATAAATTCTATAATTAAGCTATTTGTGTGTGACCATCCAGCACTAGCAAAATCTACATTACAACTCTTTGCCATATCAAAGCCTGGCTTTAAATCATCAATCATTATAAGTTCATTAGGTTTAAGGTCATATTTACGCATAATTTCCTGAAGAGGATATGGATTAGGCTTACGCTCTTCTTCACAGCGTTCCCATCCGAAAATCATGTCTGGAACAAGACTACAATTCTCTAAATAATCACGATTTATATTTTCACTGTAGGAATGAGAGACAACACAAACTAGTCCACCTTCTTCCTTTTGTCTTTGAATAATTCTTTCGAATCCAGTATAGAAAGCAGGGACATTGTTTTTTACATACTCATTCCATGTAGTAAGTTGATATTTCATTTCCTCCTCTGTAAACTTCAAAATATCAAAGCATAAAGAATTAAATCCAGGATCAAAACAATACATCATAAATTCATCTAGAGTTATTTCTATATTTGGACGAAGTTTAAATAATGTATTTCTAAATACTGGAAAATGTATTTCGGGTGTACTTCTAACAACGGTATCGTCATGGTCAAGGACTAAACATTTATATTTCAACATAGCTAACTCCTTTTATATTTTTATGTTTTTGAATTTAATTTTTAACTTGTTAATATTATAAATACAAATGTATATTAACTAATATATATTATACATGAATATAAATATATTTTGGAGATATTTTCATATAGATTGCAGAGATAGGTTTGGAATCAGAAGTTTAGCACGTGAAG